>NZ_JBEZIR010000110.1:0-30339 GCF_040651175.1 Kitasatospora sp. NPDC048540 | reverse complement strand
GCCGTGCTGGCCCGGGAGGACCGCCCGGGTGACCGGCGGCTGGTCGCGTACCTGGTCGCCGCGGCCGGTGCGGTGCTGGACCAGGCGGAGGTGCGCGAGGCGCTGGGCCGGGTGCTGCCGGCGTTCATGGTGCCGTCCTCGTTCGTGGTGCTGGACGCGCTGCCGCTGACGCCCAACGGCAAACTCGACCGCGCCGCCCTGCCCGCCCCCACCCGGCTCCCGTCGGCCTCCGCCGGCCTGCCCCGCTCACCCCGCGAGGAGATCCTCGCCACCCTGTTCGCCGAGGTGCTCGGCATCCCGCAGGCCGGCATCCACGAGGACTTCTTCGAGCTCGGCGGGCACTCGCTGCTCGCCACCCGGCTGACCAGCCGGATCCGGACCGTCCTCGGCGCCGAACTCGCCGTCCGCGACCTGTTCGAGGCCCCCACCGTCGCCGCCCTCGCCAAGGTCCTCGACGAGGCCAGGGACACCCGCCCCGCGCTGACCCCCGTCCCGCGGCCCGAACGGGTACCGCTGTCCTCCGCCCAGCGCCGGCTGTGGTTCCTCAACCGCCTCGAGGGGCCGAACTCCACCTACACCATCCCGCTCGCCCTGCGCCTGCACGGCGAACCCGACCAGCAGGCCCTGCGCGCCGCCCTCGCCGACCTGGTACGGCGCCACGAGAGCCTGCGCACCCTCCACCCGAGCCACGACGGCGAGCCGTACCAGCACGTCCTGCCGCCGGAGGAGGCCCAACCTGTGCTCGCCGTCGAGACCGCCTCCGAGGCGGACCTCGCCGAACGGCTCGCCCTCGCCGCCCGCCACCCCTACGACATCACCACCGAACTGCCGCTGCGCGCCACGCTGTTCACCCTCGCCGCCGACCAGCACGTGCTGCTCCTGCTGCTGCACCACGTGGCCGGCGACGGCTGGTCCCTGGCCCCCCTCACCCGCGACCTCGCCACCGCCTACGCCGCCCGGCGCGCCGGCACCGCCCCGCAGTGGCCGCCGCTCCCGGTCCAGTACGCCGACTACGCGCTCTGGCAGCAGCGCACCCTCGGCGACCCCGACGACCCCGACAGCCTCGGCGCCCGCCAACTCGACCACTGGGCAAGGACACTGGCCGGCGCACCCGAACACCTGGAACTCCCCGCCGACCGGAGCCGCCCGGCGGTGGCCACCCACCGCGGCCGGACCGTGCCGTTCCACCTGGAGCCCGAGCTGCTCACCCGGCTCACCCGGCTCGCCAGGGCCTGCGACGCCAGCCTGTTCATGGTCCTGCACGCCGCGTTCGCCGCCCTGCTCACCCGGATGGGGGCGGGCACCGACATCCCGATCGGCAGCCCGATCGCCGGGCGCACCGACGAGGCCCTGGACGACCTGGTCGGATTCTTCGTCAACACCCTGGTACTGCGCACCGACACCTCCGGCGACCCGACCTTCCGCGAACTGGTCGCCCGCACCCGCGACACCGACCTGGCCGCCTACGCCCACCAGGACCTGCCGTTCGAGAAGCTGGTCGAGGCGGTCAACCCGCAGCGCTCGGCGGCCCGCAACCCGCTGTTCCAGGTGCTGCTCGCGTTCCAGAGCACGCCCGAGGCGCAGCCCGCCCTGCCCGGCCTCGAGGTCACCGTGGAACCGGTCGAGGTCGGCTTCGCCAAGTTCGACCTGGCCCTGGCCGTCGCCGAGAAGCGCCACACCGACGGCACCCGGTCCCTGCGCGGCGACTGGGAGTTCAGCACCGACCTGTTCGACCGCGCCACCGTGGAGGCGCTCTCCACCCGGCTGACCGTGCTGCTGGAGGCCGTCGCCGCCGACCCGGACCGGCGGATCGGCGACGTCCCCGTCCTCTCCGGGGACGAGCGGCACCGGCTGCTCGACACCTGGAACGACACCGGCCGGCCCGGCCCCGACACCACCTGGCCCGCGCTGTTCGAGCAGCGGGCCGCCGAGCAGCCCGACGCCGTCGCCCTGGTCTGCGAGGAGGGCGAGCTCAGCTACGCCGAACTGAACTCCCGCGCCAACCGGCTGGCCCGCCTGCTGGTCGCCCGGGGCATCGGCCCCGAGCAGCGGGTGGCGCTGTCCCTGCCGCGCTCCGCCGACCTGATCACCGCCGTGCTCGCGGTCCTCAAGTCCGGCGCCGCCTACCTGCCGGTCGACCCCGGCTACCCCGCGGAGCGGATCGCCCACCTGCTGCGCGACGGCGCCCCGGCGCTGCTGCTCACCACCACCGCCCTCGCCCCCGGCCTGCCCGGGCCGGTACCGCGGATGCTGGTCGACACCGCGCCGACGGACGGCGTCGCCGACGGCGACCTCACCGACGCCGAACGCACCGCGCCGCTGCACCCGCTGCACCCCGCGTACGTCATCCACACCTCCGGCTCAACCGGGCAGCCGAAGGGCGTCCCGGTGCCGCACCGCAGCGTCACCGCCGTCCTGGTGCCGCTGATCGGGAAGTTCGGGCTGGGACCGGGCAGCCGGGTCCTGCAGTTCGCCTCGATCAGCTTCGACGCGGCCCTGTGGGAGATCACCCTGGGCCTGCTGTCGGGCGCCGCCCTGGTGGTGGCCCCCGCCGAGCAGCTGCGGCCCGGACCGGCCCTCGCCGAGCTGGTCACCCGGACCGGCACCACCTTCGCCACCCTGCCCCCGACCGCCCTCGCGGTCCTCGCCGACGGCGCCCTGCCGCCCGGCCTGGACCTGGTGGTGGCCGGCGAGGCCACCGCACCCGACCAGGTCGAACGCTGGTCCGCGGGACGGCGGATGACCAACGCGTACGGCCCCACCGAGGCCGCGGTCTGCGCCACCATGAGCGGGCCCCTGGCCGGCGCCGTGGTACCGCCGATCGGCCGCCCGGTCCCCGGCGCCCGGGTCTACGTGCTGGACGCCGCCCTGCGGCCGGTGGCGCCGGGCGTGACCGGGGAGCTGTACCTGGCGGGCGGCGGCCTGGCCCGCGGGTACCTGGACCGGCCGGCGCTGACGGCCACCCGCTTCGTGGCCGACCCGTTCGGCCCGGCCGGCGGCCGGATGTACCGCACCGGGGACCTGGCGCGCTGGACCACCGCCGGCGAGCTGGAGTTCGCCGGCCGCACCGACCACCAGGTGAAGATCCGCGGGTTCCGGATCGAGCCCGGCGAGGTGGAGGCCGCCCTGGTGGCCCACCCCACCGTCGGACAGGCGGCCGTGCTCGCCACCGAGCACGACGGCGACCGCCGGCTGGTCGCCTACCTGGTGCCCGCCGACCCCGCCGAGGGCCGCGACACCCGGGGCGAGCAGAGCCGGCTGGACAGCTGGCAGCAGACCTACGACGGCCACTACCGCGAGCTCGACGGCGCCTTCGGCGACGACTTCGCCGGCTGGAACTCCAGCTACACCGGCGCACCCATCCCCGTCGAGGAGATGGACCGGTGGCGGCAGGACAGCGTCGAACGGATCCGCGCCCTCGCCCCGCGCCGGGTGCTGGAGATCGGCTGCGGCGCCGGGCTGATCCTCGCCCCGCTGGCCGGCGACTGCGAGGAGTACTGGGGCACCGACATCTCCCCGGCCGTCATCGACCGGCTGCGCGAGCAGCTGGACGCCCGCCCCGACCTGGCCGGACGGGTCGAGCTGCGGGCGCAGCCCGCGCACGTCCTCGACGGCCTGCCCCGCGGCCACTTCGACACGGTGATTCTCAACTCCGTGGTCCAGTACTTCCCCAACGCCGCCTACCTCGCCGAGGTGCTCACCGGCGTCCTCGACCTGCTCGCCCCCGGCGGCTCGGTCTTCATCGGCGACGTCCGCAACGGCCGCCTGCTGGAGACCTTCCGCACCGCCGTCGAACTGCGCCGCGCCGGTGCCTTCGCGGACCGCGCCGCGGTGGCCCGCAGCATCGAGCAGAGCGTCACCGGCGAACCCGAACTGCTCCTCGACCCGGACTACTTCGCCGTCCTCGCCGCCGCCTCGCCCGCCGTCACCGGCGTCGGGATCGAGATCCGCCGCGGCCGCGACCACAACGAGATGAACCGGCACCGCTACGACGTGGTGCTGCGCACCGGCGCCGCCGCCACCGGGCACCTCCCCGAGCACTGCCTCGCCTGGGGCACCGACCTGACCGGCCCGGACCAGCTCGCCGCACTGCTGCGGGAGCGACGGCCCGAGCGGCTGCGGGTCACCGGGGTGCCCAACCTCCGCCTGGCACAGGAGAACCAGGCCCGCGCGGCGCTCGCCGACACCGACACTGCCACCGCCCTCGCCCGGCTCGACGCACCCGCCCCCGCAGGACTGCCCGACCCGGAGGAGCTGTACGCGCTCGGCGCCCGGCTCGGCCACCGGACCGCCGTCACCTGGTCCGCCGGCGACCAGGGCGCCCTGGACGTCGTGTTCACCCTGCCCGGCGCCGCCCCCGGGCCCGACCCCTACCGTCCGACCGCAGGCCCGGACACCCCGCTCGCCGCGCTGGCCAACGACCCCGCCCGCGCCCACGGCGCCGGCGAGCTGGTCGCGGCCGTCCGCACCCACGCCGAGCAGCTGCTCCCGGCGCACCAGGTGCCCGCCGCGTACGTGGTGCTCGACGCCCTGCCGCTCACCCCCAACGGGAAGCTCGACCGCCGGGCGCTGCCCGCGCCCGACTGGACCGGCGACGCGGCCGGCCAGGCCCCGCGCAACCGGCGCGAGGAGGTGCTCGGCGCGCTGTTCGCCGAGGTCCTCGGCCTGCCCGGGGTCGGCGTCGACCGGGACTTCTTCGAGCTCGGCGGGCACTCGCTGCTCGCCACCCGGCTGATCGGCCGGATCCGGACCGTCCTCGGCACCGAACTCGCCGTCCGCGACCTGTTCGAGGCCCCCACCGTCGCCGCCCTGGCGACCGTCGTCGGCGACGCCCAGGGCGTCCGCCCGCCCCTGCTGCCCCGGCCGCGGCCCGAGACGGTCCCGCTCTCCTCCGCCCAGCAGCGGCTGTGGTTCCTGCACCGGATGGAGGGCCCCGGCGCGACCTACAACATCCCGATGAGCCTGCGGCTGACCGGCCACCTGGACGAGGCCGCGCTGCGCGCCGCACTCGCCGACGTGACCGAACGCCACGAGACGCTGCGCACCCGCTACCCCGAGACCGGCGGCGTGCCCCGGCAGCAGGTCCTGCCGCCGGACGAGGCCCGCCCGGAGCTGCGGGTGGTGGACACCGACGAGGCCGAGCTGGACACCCTGCTGTCCGCGGAGGCCGCGACCGGCTTCGACCTGGCCGCCGAACTGCCGCTGCGCACCACCCTGTTCAGGCTCGCGCCCGACGGGCACGTGCTGCTGCTGGTGCTGCACCACATCGCCGGCGACGGCTGGTCCTGGCGCCCGCTCGCCCGCGACCTGTCCACCGCCTACGCGGCCCGCCTGACCGGCGCCGCGCCCACCGCACCGCCGCTGCCGGTCCAGTACGCCGACTACACCCTGTGGCAGCGCGACCTGCTCGGCGAGGAGACCGCCCCCGGCAGCCGCCACGCCCTCCAGCTCGACCACTGGACGAAGGCCCTGGCCGGCCTGCCGGAGCTGCTGGAACTCCCGCTGGACCGGCCGCGCCCCGCCGTCATCAGCTACCGCGGCGACCAGGTGCCGTTCCGGATCCCGCCGGCGCTGCACCGGCGCCTGCTGGCGCTGGCCGCCGAGAGCCGGGCCAGCCTGTTCATGGTCCTCCAGGCCGCCTTCGCCGAGCTGCTGACCCGCCACGGCGCGGGCACCGACATCCCGATCGGCAGCCCGATCGCCGGGCGCACCGACGAAGCCCTGGACGACCTGGTCGGGTTCTTCGTCAACACCCTGGTGCTGCGCACCGACACCTCCGGCGACCTGACCTTCCGTGAACTGGTGGAGCGGGTCCGCGACACCGACCTGGCCGCCTACGCCCACCAGGACCTGCCGTTCGAGAAGCTGGTCGAGCGGCTGCGCCCCGAGCGCTCGCTGGCGCGCCACCCGCTGTTCCAGGTGATGCTGGCCTTCCTCAGCGACGGCGAGGCCGGGCTGGACCTGCCCGGCCTGCGGGCCGAGCCGGCCCCGGTCGGCGTCGGGATCGCCAAGTTCGACCTGCACCTGAGCATGGTCGAGCACCGCAACGCCGACGGCGCCCCCGACGGCATCAGCGCCGCCCTGGAGTACAGCACCGACCTGTTCGAGCGGACCACCGCCGAGGCACTGGGCGCGCGCCTGGTCCGCCTGCTGGAGACGGTCACCGCCCACCCCGACCGCCGCCTGAGCGGCACCGACCTGCTCGACCCGGCCGACCGCCGCCGGGTGCTGACGGACTGGAACACCACGAACGGAGCGACCACAGGTGAGTGCGTACCCGCGCTGGTGGAGCGTCAGGTGGCGGATACGCCGGACGATGTGGCACTGGTGCACGAAGGTGCTGAGCTGACCTACGCCGAGCTGAACGCCCGGGCCAACCGCCTCGCCCGCCACCTGGTGGCGCTGGGCGCCGGACCGGAGCGGATCGTGGCGCTGGCGCTGCCCAGGTCCGTGGAGCTGGTGGTGGCGCTGCTCGCCGTCCTCAAGACCGGCGCGGCCTACCTGCCGGTGGACACCGAGTACCCCGCCGCGCGGATCACCCAGATGCTCTCCGACGCGGAACCGGTCTGCGTGGTCACCGTTCCCGGCGCCTGCGAGGGCATCCCGGCCCACCTGGGGCGCACCGACCCGGCCGGCGGCCGGGGCCTGCCCGCCCACGACCTCACCGACGCCGAGCGCACCGCCCCGCTGACCCCCGCCCACCCCGCGTACGTGATCTACACCTCCGGGTCCACCGGCCGCCCCAAGGCCGTGGTGATGCCGCACTCCGGCCTGGCCAACCTGCTGACCTGGCACGCCGTCAGGTTCCCGGGCGGCCGCGGGGTGCGCACCGCCCAGTTCACCGCGATCGGCTTCGACTTCTCGGTGCAGGAGATCCTGTCCCCCCTGGTCATGGGCAAGACCCTGGTGGTGCCGGCCGACCCGGTCCGGCGCGACGCCGACCGGCTCGCCGCCTGGCTGCAGGAGTACCGGGTCAACGAACTCTTCGCCCCCAACCTGGTGGTCGAGGCGCTCGCCGACGCCGCGCTGCGCGCCGGCCGCACCCTGCCCGACCTGACCGACGTCCTCCAGGGCGGTGAGGCGCTCACCGCCGGCGACCGGGTCCGGGCCTTCCACCGGCTGCTGCCCGGACGGCGGATGCACAACGTCTACGGCCCCGCCGAGACCCATGCCGTCACCACCCACACCCTTCCCGTGGATCCGTCGTCGTGGCCGGAGCCGGTGCCGATCGGGCGGCCCGTCGATGGTGCGCGGGTGTATGTGCTGGACGGGTTCCTGCGTCCGGTGGCGCCGGGTGTGACGGGGGAGTTGTACCTGGCGGGTGCGGGTCTGGCGCGCGGGTACCTGAACCGTCCGGGGTTGACGGCTGCGCGTTTCGTGGCGGATCCGTTCGGTCCGGCCGGTGGCCGGATGTACCGGACCGGTGATCTGGCGCGTTGGAACGTCCGCGGTGAGCTGGAGTTCGCGGGCCGGGTGGACCACCAGGTGAAGGTCCGGGGGTTCCGGATCGAGCCGGGTGAGGTGGAGGCCGCGCTCTGCGGTCTGCCGGGTGTGGTGCGGGCGGCCGTGCTGGCCCGGGAGGACCGCCCGGGTGACCGGCGGCTGGTCGCGTACCTGGTCGCCGCGGCCGGTGCGGTGCTGGACCAGGCGGAGGTGCGGGAGGCGCTGGGCCGGGTGCTGCCGGCGTTCATGGTGCCGTCCTCGTTCGTGGTGCTGGACGCGCTGCCGCTGACGCCCAACGGCAAACTCGACCGCGCCGCCCTGCCCGCCCCCACCCGCACCGGCAGCGACCGCGACCCGCGCTCCCCGCAGGAGGAGATCCTGGCCGGCCTGTTCGCCGAGGTGCTGGGCCTGCCGAAGGTCGGCATCGACGAAGGCTTCTTCGAGCTCGGCGGGCACTCGCTGCTCGCCACCCGGCTGACCAGCCGGATCCGGACCGTCCTCGGCGCCGAACTCGCCGTCCGCGACCTGTTCGAGGCCCCCACCGTCGCCGCCCTCGCCGAGATCCTCCGGCGCCCGGCCGCCGGCGCCAGGCCCGCACCGCGCCCCCGCAGCCGCCCCGAACGGGTACCGCTGTCCTCCGCGCAGAGCCGGCTGTGGTTCCTCAACCGCCTCACCGGACCCGACCCCAGCTACAACCTGCCGGTGGCGCTGCGGCTCACCGGGACACTGGACCGCGCCGCCCTGCGGGACGCCCTCGCCGACGTCACCGCCCGGCACGAGAGCCTGCGCACCGTCCTGCCCGAGCACGACGGCGCCCCGTACCAGGAGATCAGGGCCGCCGAGCAGGCCAGGCCCGCGCTGCCGGTCGTCGCGACCACCCCGCGGCGGCTGGCCGGCGACCTGGCCGCCGCCGCCCGGTACGGCTTCGACCTGACCACCGAACTGCCGCTGCGCGCGACGCTGTTCACCCTCGGACCGGACGAGCACGTGCTGCTCCTGCTGCTGCACCACGTGGCCGGCGACGGCTGGTCGCTGGCCCCGCTCGGCCGCGACCTGGCGGACGCCTACACCGCCCGGCAGGCCGGCCGCGCCCCCGACCGGGAGCCGCTCGCCCTGCAGTACGCCGACTACGCGCTGTGGCAGCGCGAACTGCTCGGCGACGAGGACGACCCGGCCGGCCTGCTCAACCGCCAGCGCACGTACTGGCGCGGCGCCCTGGCCGGCCTGCCCGAGTACCTTCCCCTGCCGACCGACCGGCCGAGGCCCGCCACGGCCGGCCACCGCGGCGAGGCCGTCCTGCGCACCCTGCCCGCCGGACTCCACCGCGACCTGCTCGCCCTCGCCCGGGACAACGGCGCCAGCCTGTTCATGGTCCTCCAGGCCGGGCTGTCGGCCCTGCTCACCCGGATGGGCGCCGGCACCGACATCCCGCTCGGCACCCCGGTCGCCGGGCGCACCGACGACGCGTTCGACGAGCTGGTCGGACTGTTCATCAACACCCTGGTGCTGCGCACCGACACCTCCGGCGACCCGACCTTCCGCGACCTGCTGGGCCGGGCCCGGGAGACCGCGCTGGCCGCCTACGCCCACCAGGACCTGCCGTTCGAGAAGCTGGTCGAGGAGCTCGGCCCCGGCCGCTCGCCGGCCCACCACCCGCTGTTCCAGGTGCTGCTGGCGCTGCAGAACACCCCCGGGGGCACGCTCGCGCTGCCCGGCGTCTCGGTCCGGGCGGAGCACGTCGGACTCGGTGCCGCCAAGTTCGACCTCACCTTCAACCTGGTCGAACGCCACGACGAGGACGGCCTGCCCGCCGGTATCGACGCGATGCTGGAGTACCGCACCGACCTCTTCGAGGCCGCCACCGCCGACGCCCTCGCCGACCGCCTGGTCCGCCTGCTGGCGCACGCCGCGGCCGACCCCGACCGGCCGATCGGGCTGCTGCCCGTCCTCGACGAGGCCGAACGCGACCTGGTCCTGACCGGCTGGAACGCCACCGCCCACCGGCCCCGGCACTCCGACTCCTCGCTCGCCCGCCGCTTCGCGCACCAGGCCGCCCGCACCCCGGACGCCGTCGCCGTGACGGCCGCCGGCGAGCAGCTGACCTACCGTGAACTCGACCGCCGGGCCAACCGGCTGGCCCACCGGCTGATCGCCGAGGGTGTCCGCCCGGAGAGCCCGGTCGCGGTCCTGCTGGAACGCTCCGCCGAACTGGTGGTCGCCACCCTCGCCGTACTCAAGGCCGGCGGCGTCTACCTACCGCTGCACACCGGGCACCCGGCCGAGCGGATGCGCCGGGTGGTGTCCGACACCGGCGCCCGGCTGCTGCTGACCGACCCGGCCTCGGCCGGGCGGCTGCCCGACCCCGGTACCACCACCCTGCTGCTCGGCCCCGGCAGCGGCGCCGCCGACGGCCTGCCCGACCACGACCCGGACCTCGCGACCGCCCCCGACCGGCTGGCGTACCTGATGTTCACCTCGGGCTCCACCGGCGCCCCCAAGGGCATCGGCATCACCCACCGGGACGCCATCGACCTGGCGCTGGACCGCTGCTGGGAGCCCGGCCCGGACGCCCGCGTCCTGATGCACTCCCCGTACGCGTTCGACATCTCCACGTACGAGCTGTGGAGCCCGCTGCTGTCCGGCGGGCGGATCGTGGTCGCACCGCCCGGTGACCTGGACGCCACCGTGCTGCGCCGGGTCCTCGCCGCCGAGGGCGTCACCTCGCTGCTGCTGACCGCAGGCCTGTTCGGGGTGGTCGCCGACGAGGCACCCGACGTCTTCACCGGGGTGGCCCAGGTGTGGACCGGCGGCGACGTGGTCCCGCCGACCGCCGTCCGCAGCGTCCTCGCGCACTGCCCGGGCACCGTCGTCAAGGTCCTCTACGGGCCCACCGAGACCACCCTGGGCTGCACCTGGCACCGGTTCACCGACCCCGCCGCCGTCCCCGACCTGGTCCCGATCGGCCGCCCGCTGGACAACACCAGGGCCTACGTCCTGGACGCCCGGCTGGAGCCGGTCGCCCCCGGCGTCACCGGCGAGCTGTACATCGCCGGCGCCGGCCTCGCCCGCGGCTACTGGAACGCGCCCGCCCTCACCGCCCAGCGGTTCGCCGCCGACCCCTACGCCCACCTGTTCGGCGAGCCGGGCGACCGGATGTACCGCACCGGCGACCTCGCCCGCCGCACCCCCGACGGCGTGATCGAGTTCCTCGGCCGCTCCGACGACCAGGTCAAGATCCGCGGCTTCCGGATCGAACCCGCCGAGGTGGAGGGCGCACTCGCCGCCCACCCCTCGGTGGCCAGGGCCGCCGTGGTGGCCCGCACCGACCGCTCCGGCGGCAAGGCCCTGGTGGCGTACCTGCTGCCCGCCGACCCCGCCGCCGCCCCCGACCCGGACCGACTGCGCGCGGACCTCGAATCCCGGCTGGCCGACTACGCGGTCCCGGCCGCGTACGTGGTGCTCGACACGCTCCCGCTGACCCCCAACGGCAAGCTCGACCGCGCCGCCCTCCCCGAACCCGACTGGGCCGCGGCCGGCACCGGACGCCCGCCCCGTGACCCCCGCGAGGAACTGCTCTGCGCCCTTTTCGCCGAGGTCCTCGGCGTCGAGCGGATCGGCATCGACGACGGCTTCTTCGAACTCGGCGGCCACTCCATGCTGGCGACCCGCCTCACCGGCCGGATCAACACGGTCCTCGGCACCGAACTGCCCGTCCGCACCCTGTTCGAGGCACCCACCGTCGCCGCGCTCACCGCCCGCCTGGACGGCGCCGCACCCGCCGCCGACCCGCTGGGCGTCCTGCTCCCGCTGCGAACCACCGGCAGCCGCCCACCGCTGTTCTGCCTGCACCCGGCCGGCGGGTTCGGCTGGATCTACGGCGGGCTGCTGCGCCACCTCGACCGCGACCAGCCGCTGTTCGCCCTCCAGGCCCGCGGCCTGGCCCGGGACGAGCCGCTGCCGCCGACCCTGGAACGGATGGCCCAGGACTACGCGGAGCAGATCCGGGCCGTCCGGCCGGACGGCCCGTACCAGCTGCTCGGCTGGTC
The DNA here is from genome assembly GCF_040651175.1 of Kitasatospora sp. NPDC048540. Taxonomy (NCBI): domain Bacteria; kingdom Bacillati; phylum Actinomycetota; class Actinomycetes; order Kitasatosporales; family Streptomycetaceae; genus Kitasatospora; species Kitasatospora sp. NPDC048540. The sequence continues at coordinate 18,850 of NZ_JBEZIR010000110.1, read as the reverse complement.
CTTCGGCGGGCTGCTCGCCCACGCCGTCGCCGCCCGCCTGGAGGCCGAGGGCGCCGAGGTGAGCCTGCTCGCGGTGCTCGACGGCTACCCCGGCTCCTACGGCGCCGACGGCCACCAGGTCGGCGAACAGGAGGTGCTGGCCATCCTGCTCAACGCGGCCCGGGTGGAGCGCGCCGAGTTCGGCGACGGACCGCTGCACCGGCCGCAGGTGATGGCCCGGCTGCGGGAGAGCGGCAGCGCCCTGGCCGCCCTCGACGACGACGCGGTCTCCCGGCTGGTCGCCGTCTTCCTCAACAACACCCGGCTGCTCCAGGGCTTCACCCCCGGCCACTTCGGCGGCGACCTGGAGTTCTTCTCCGCCACCGTCGGCCGCACCGACCCCGCCCTCACCGCCGGCCTCTGGCAGGCGCACATCGGCGGCCGGATCGAGGAGCACCCGCTGGACACCGACCACGCCGGCCTCGCCCGGCCCGAGGCGTTCGCCGAGATCGGCCGCATCCTGGCCGCCCGGACGGACCGCCGGACCGCCGCGGCACCCCGCTGAGCAGACCCGACCAACCGAACGGAGAGACCCTTGCGTCCCACCCTCACCGCGGATGCCGTGCGCGGCGCCGGCGACCGGCCACTCGCCCCCGACGAGGACTTCCGGCCGACCGGAGCCTTCCAGCGCGACCGCGACCAGATCACCGCCAGGCTGCAGACCCTCACCCACCTCATCGACGACCTGCCGCCCCGCCCCGACCGCACCGAGGCGCAGCAGCACACCGCCGACGCCCTGCACCTGCGCGCCCGCCGGCTGCGCCGCGGCTTCCTCGCCCGGTACGCCGAGCACGTCTACGCCGAGCTGACGGACGGTCTCACCCGCCACCCCCGGCTGGAGCAGCTCGCCCAGCTGGCCGCCGAGCGCCACCCCGGACTGGTCCCCGGCCGGGAGCGGCTCGCCGCCGAGGCCCGGCTCGCCCAGCGCGACAAGGAAGGCTGGGAGGTCGACCTGGGCATCTTCTTCCACGCCGTGCTCGACTCGCCCCGGGCCGGCACCCACCTGCTGCACTCGCTGCTGCGCCCCACCCCGGCGGCGCTCGCCGCGCTCCCCGAGTACCGGCGCACCGGCCGGGCCGACCTGAAACTGGCCACCGTCACCCGCCGGGCCGGCATCGCCCACCTCGAACTGTGCAACGACGCCTACCTCAACGCCGAGGACGACGCCGCCGTCGAGGCCCTGGAGACCGGCACCGACCTGGTCCTGCTGGACGAGGCCAGCCACGTGGGGGTCCTGCGCGGCGCCCCGATGTCCCACCCCGCCCACCGCGGCAGGCGGGTCTTCAGCGCCGGGATCAACCTCACCCACCTGTACCACGGCGAGATCTCCTTCCTCGGGTTCCTGCTGCGCCGCGAGACCGGCTACATCGCCAAGTTCGTGCGCGGCCTGTGCCTGGAGGAGGAGACCGACGAGCGCTGGTGGCCGCAGGCCGACAAGCCGTGGGTCGGCGCCGTCGACTCCTTCGCGATCGGCGGCGGCCTGCAGATCCTGCCGACCCTCGACCGGGTGGTCGCCGCCGACGACGCCTGGTTCAGCCTGCCCGCGATGGAGGAGGGGCTGGTCCCGGGCGTCGCCAACCTCCGGCTGACCGCGCTCACCGGCGCCCGCCTCGCCCGCCGGCTGGTGCTGTGGGGCCACCGGCTGCGGGCCGGCGACCCCGAGGCGGCGCTGCTGTGCGACGAGACCGCCCCGGCCGACGCGATGGACGCCGCCGTCGAACGGGCCGCCCAGCACCTGGACAACCCGGCCGTCGCCGCCAACCGCCGCATGATCACCCTGGGGGAGGAGCCGTTCGACGTGTTCCGCCGCTACCTGGCCGCGTACGCGCTGGAACAGGCGTACCGGCTCTACAGCGCCGACCTGATCGCCAACCTGGAACGGACCTGGATCAGCCGCTCCCGGGCCCGCAACGGGGGCGGGCGCCGATGAGCACCGTCGACACCGCCCCCGCGCCGGCCGCCCCCGTGCCGGATGCCACCGAGGTGCCCGCCGCCAAGCAGCTGCTGATGTACCAGGCCATGGTGGTGGGACGGGCGTTCAACCAGCAGGCCACCGCCTTCAGCCGGCAGGGCCGGATCGCGGTCTACCCGTCCTCGCGCGGCCAGGAGGCCTGCCAGGTCGGCTCGGTGCACGCCGTCCGGCCCACCGACTGGCTGTTCCCCACCTACCGGGAGAGCGTCGCGCTGCTCACCCGCGGCATCGACCCGGTCCAGGTGCTCACCCTGTTCCGCGGCGACCAGCACTGCGGCTACGACCCGGTGGCCGAACGGACCGCCCCCCAGTGCACCCCGCTGGCCACCCAGTGCCTGCACGCGGCCGGCCTCGCCGACGCGGCCCGGATGAGCGGCGACCCGGTCGTCGCGCTCGCCTACATCGGCGACGGCGCCACCAGCGAGGGCGACTTCCACGAGGCGCTCAACTACGCCGCCGTCCGCCGCGCCCCCGTGGTGTTCCTGGTCCAGAACAACCAGTACGCGATCAGCGTCCCGCTCGCCAAGCAGACCGCCGCCCGCACCCTCGCCGACAAGGCGGCCGGCTACGGCATGCCGGGGGTGCGGATCGACGGCAACGACGTGCTGGAGGTGTACCGCGCGGTCCGGGACGCCGCCGACCGGGCCAGGGCCGGGCACGGGCCGACCCTGGTCGAGGCGGTCACCTACCGGCTGGACGCCCACACCAACGCCGACGACGACACCCGCTACCGCCCCCCGGGCGAGGCCGAGCGCTGGGCCGGGCAGGACCCGGTCGACCTGCTCGAACGCCGCCTGCTGGCCGCCGGCGTCCTCGACCGCCCCGCCGTGGCGGAGGCCGCCGCCGCGGCCGCCGCCTTCGCCGCCGGACTCAGCGCCCGCTTCGCCGAGCCGCCCACCGGCGACCCGATGGAGATGTTCCGGCACGTCTACCACCACCTGCCGCCGCACCTGCGGGAGCAGTCGGCGCAGCTGGCCGCCGAACTCGCCGCGACCGGGAAGGGGGAGTGATGTCCGGGACCACCATGGCGCGGGCACTCAACACCGCCCTGCGCGACGCCATGCGCGAGGACCCGAGGACGGTCCTGTTCGGTGAGGACGTCGGCGCGCTCGGCGGGGTCTTCCGGATCACCGACGGCCTGGCCGCGGAGTTCGGCGACGAGCGCTGCTTCGACACCCCGCTCGCCGAGTCGGCGATCCTGGGCACCGCCGTGGGCATGGCCATGTACGGCTACCGCCCGATCGTCGAGATGCAGTTCGACGCCTTCGCCTACCCCGCGTTCGAACAGCTGGTCAGCCACGTCGCCAAGCTGCGCAACCGCACCCGCGGCGCCGTCGGCCTGCCGCTGACCATCCGCATCCCGTACGGCGGCGGCATCGGCGCCGTCGAGCACCACAGCGACTCCTCCGAGATCTACTACATGGCCACCCCCGGACTGACCGTGGTCACCCCCGCGACCGTCGCCGACGCGTACGCACTGCTGCGCCGCTCCATCGCCTCCCCCGACCCGGTGGTCTTCCTCGAACCCAAACGGCTGTACTGGCGCAAGGAGGAGCTCGGCCTGCCGGTCGACACCGGCCCGCTGGGGTCGGCGGTCGTCCGCCGGCCCGGCAGCCACGCCACCGTGGTCGCCTACGGCCCGGCCGTCAGCACCGCCCTGGAGGCCGCCGAGGCGGCCGCGGAACTCGGCTGGGACCTCGAAGTGGTCGACCTGCGGACGCTGATGCCGCTCGACGACGCCACCGTGTGCGCCAGCGTCCGCCGCACCGGCCGGGCCGTCGTGGTGCACGAGGCGCACGGATTCTCCGGCCCCGGCGCCGAGATCGCCGCCCGGATCACCGAACGCTGCTTCTACCACCTGGAGGCCCCGGTCCGCCGGGTCACCGGCTTCGACGTGCCCTACCCGCCGCCGCTGCTGGAGAGCCACTACCTGCCCGGCGTGGACCGGATCCTGGACGCGGTCGCGTCCCTGGAGTGGGAGGCGGTCCCCGCATGAGCGGACCCGACACCGCGGCCTGGTTCCGCTGCCTGCGGCCCCGCCCGGCGGCCCGCACCAGACTGCTGTGCTTCCCGCACGGCGGCGGCTCCTCCGCCGCCTACCGGGACTGGCACGACCTGCTGCCCGACGAGGTGGAACTCTTCGCGGTGGAGTACCCCGGCCACGCCGACCGCCTGCTGGAACCCCTCGTCGACGACCTCGCGGAGCTCGCCGACCGGGCGTGCGAGGCCGCCCTGCCGCTGCTGGACCGGCCGCTCGCCCTCTACGGCCACAGCCTGGGCGCCCTCGTCGCGTACGAGACCGCCCTGCGGCTGGAGGCCCGCGGCCACCATCCGCTGCGGCTGACCGCCTCCGGCATGCCCGCACCCCGCCTGGTACGCCCCGGCGAGGTCCACCTCGGCGACGACACCCGGGTCCTCGCCGAACTCGACCGGCTCGGCGGCGTACCGGCCGAGGTGCTCGACCACCCGGACCTGCGGGAACTGGTGCTGCGCACCGCCCGGGCGGACTACCGGCTGGCCGAGACCTACCGGCCCGCCGCCCACGCCGTGCTGCGCGCCCCGGTGACCACCCACCGGGGCCTGCGGGACCCGGAACTGACCGAGGCCGAGGCGGCCGGCTGGAGCGCCGCCACCACCGGTGCGACCGTCCACCGCACCTTCCCCGGCGACCACTTCCACCCGGCCGCCGACCGCGCGCCGGTGATCGCCGAGGTCCTGCACGGCCTGCGCGCGGCGCCGTCAACGCCGTCAGCGCGCTGACAGCGCCCCGGCGCAGGCTGGGCCGAGGCCCGCCGGGACCGAACGGCCGCCCGCCGCCCGCACACCGACCCATCCGAGGAGAGAACCATGACCAACCCCTTCGAGGACACCGAGGCCAGCTATCTCGTCCTCGTCAACCACGAGGGCCAGTACTCGCTGTGGCCCTCCTTCGCCGAGGTCCCGGCCGGCTGGACGGTCGCCGTCCAGGCCACCGGCCACCAGGACGCGCTCGACCGGATCGCCGAACTGTGGACCGACATGCGGCCCAAGAGCCTCATCGACGCCATGAACGGCGCGTCCGCATGAGCCCGGCCCCCGGCCCGGCGGCCGGACTCCTCGACCCCCCGAGGCGGCCGGCGTCCGCCGGGGGCACGCTGAGCACCGCCGACCTGCACGCCTCGCTCACCGACCCGGCGCTGACCTCGATGACCCTGCTCAACGAGGTCACCGGCCGCTACCCCGACGCGGTCTCCTTCGCGGCCGGCCGGCCCTACGAGGGCGGCTACGAGATCGCCGCGCTCCACCGCCACCTGGAGACCTACACCGGCCACCTGGCCGCCGACCGGGGCTTCGACACCGACCAGGTCACCCGGGCGCTGTTCCAGTACGGCCACACCAAAGGCATCATCACCGACCTGATCGCCCGCCACCTCGCCGTCGACGAGGGCCTGGCCGTCGACCCGGAGGCGGTGGTGGTGACCACCGGCTGCCAGGAGGCCATGGTCCTGGTCCTGCGGGCGCTGCGCCGCGGCCCGCGCGACGTGGTGCTCGCCGCGGCCCCGACCTACGTCGGCTTCACCGGCGCCGCCCGGCTGGTCGACCTGCCGGTGCGGCCGGTCCGGGAGGGGCCGGCCGGACTCGACCCCGACGACCTGGAACGGCAGATCCGGCAGGCCAGGGCCGACGGGCTCGAACCGCGCGCCTGCTACGTCATCCCCGACTTCGCCAACCCCGGCGGGGCCGCGATGCCGGTCGCCGACCGGGAACGGCTGCTGCGGATCGCCGAACGCGAGAACCTGCTGCTGCTGGAGGACAACCCGTACTCGATGTTCCATGACGGGGGAGCGCGGCCGCCGACGCTCAAGTCCCTGGACCGCGCCGCCCGGGTGGTCTACTTCGGCTCCTTCGCCAAGACCGCCTTCCCCGGCGCCCGGATCGGCTACGTCGTCGCCGACCAGCCGGTGCGGGAGGGCGGCCTGTTCGCCGACCAGCTCGCCAAGCTCAAGAGCATGCTGACGCTCAACACCTCCTCCGTCGCCCAGGCGGCCATCGGCGGCCTGCTGCTGGAGAACGGCTGCAGCATGGAGCGGGCCAGCGCGCCCGCCGCCGAGGTCTACCGGCGCAACCGCCGGGCCCTGCTCGCCGGCCTGGAACAGCGCTTCTCCGCGCCGGGCCACGGGGTCCGCTGGAACACCCCGGCCGGCGGCCTGTTCGCCGTCGTCACCGTGCCGTTCCGGGCCGACGACGCCGCGCTCGCGCACTGCGCGAGCCGGTACGGCGTGCTCTGGACCCCGATGCACCACTTCTACGCGGGCACCGGCGGGACCGAGCAACTCCGGCTCTCCTACAGCGTGCTGACCCCGCCCGAGATCGCGACCGGCCTCGACCGGCTGGCCGCCTTCATCGCCGACCGCTCCCGCTGACCCCCGCACCGGCCACCCCTACCGGGCCCGCCCCGTACACCCCCGACGGGGCGGGCCCACCACCCGGCCGCCACCAGGTACGAGCCGGTGCGCCGCCCGGGCCCGGCGTTGCGGCGCGCGGCGGGATGCTGCGACGGCCCCGGCCGGTCACACCGCCGCGGGCGCCGGTGCCGCGAGCCGCCCGGCGGTCAGCTCGCGCTGCTCGCCGGTGAAGCGTTCCCGCAGCCGGCGGTCGTGCGACACCACCAGCAAGGCGCCCCGGTACTCGGCCAGCGCCTGTTCGAGCTCCTCCACCAGGTCGGGCGCCAGGTGGTTGGTCGGTTCGTCCAGCACCAGCACCTCGGCCGGCTCGCACAGCAGCCGCGCCAGCGCCAGCCGCCGGCGCTGACCGACCGACAGCTCCCCGACCCGCCGTCCGAGGTCGACCGCCCGGAACAGGCCGAGTGACAGCAGCCGCTCCCGGTGCTCCTGGGCGGTCCCGGCGCGCCCCGCCGCGAACGCGGCCAGCAGCGACCGTCCCTGGTCACCGTCGGGCACCTCCTGCGGCAGGAACCCGATCCGCCCCCCGGTGCGGACCTCGCCGGTGTCCGGCGCCAGCCGCCCGGCCACCACCTTCAGCAGGGTGGACTTCCCGGCGCCGTTCGGCCCGTGCACCAGCAGCCGGGCGCCCCGGGCGAGTTCCAGCGACTCCACCGCGAGCCGGTCGCCGACCTCGACCTGCGACAGCCGGACGAGCGGGGCGCCCGGCCCGTCCCCGCCGCCGTTCTCCGGCAGGGTCCCGATCCGGCCGGTGAAGCGCAGCGGGTCGGGCGGCCGCGGCACCGGGTTCTCGTGGAGCCTGCGCAGCCTCTCCAGCGAGTTGCGGACCCGGCTGCCGACCTGCCGTTGGACCCGGACGCCGTGGCTGAACAGCTGCAGCTTGTTGGAGTGGTTGCGCCGGTCGTAGGCGACCCGCTGGGCGGTGGTCACGCCGCGCTGCTCCTGGCGGGCGATCTCCTCCAGCCAGGTGCGGTACGCCTCCTCCCAGCGGCGCCGGGCGGCCGCCTTCTCGGCCAGGAAGCCCTGGTAGCCGTCGCCGTAGCGGCGGACCGAGCGGCGGTCCCCGTCCACCTCCAGGACGGTGTCCGTCACCCGTTCGAGGAACAGCCGGTCGTGGCAGACCGCGACCACCGTCCCGCGGTAGCCGCGGACCCGGGCCTCCAGCCAGTCGAGGGCCGGGGCGTCGAGGTGGTTGGTGGGCTCATCGAGCAGCAGCAGTTCGGGCTCGGCGGCCAGGACGCAGGCGAGGGCGAGCCGGGCCTGTTCGCCGCCGGCCAGCGAGCCGACCGTCCGCTCGAACCCGACCGCGGCGAGGCCCAGTTCGGCCAGCGCGGTCCGGACCCGGGCGTCGGCCCGGTACCCGCCGCGGGCCTCGAACCGGGCCACCAGCTCCCCGTACGCGTCGAGCGCGGCCCGGTCGGCCCCCGCCAGCAGGGCCTCCGCCCGGTGGATCCGGCGTTCCAGGGCGCGCAGGTCGGCGAGGGCCAGGTCGACGGCGTCGCCGACGGTCGCCTCCGGCGGCAGGCCGAGGGTCTGCCCGAGCAGGCCGACCCCGCCCTCGGCGGTGACCGTCACCGTCCCCGAGTCGGGAGCCTCGCGGCCGGCCATCAGGCGCAGCAGCGTGGACTTGCCGGCGCCGTTGTCCCCGACCACCCCGACCACCTCGCCGGGGCGGACGGTCAGCGAGACCTGGTCGAGGACCGGCCGGCCGGCGTACGCCTTGGAAACGTCGTGGAGCGTGAGTTGAGAGGGCACGGACGCATCTCCTGACGCCGGGTCACACCGTCTTTGCCATACACCGTATAAGGCTCTCCCCGGGCAGGCAACCGGATACCCGCGACCGCGCCCCGGCACGGGGCCGACGGACTGTCAGCACCTTGTCAGCGCCGTGTGGACGGCGCTCGGCAGACTCGGTGACCGCACGTCGCAGCAGCGGCGCGGCACACCCGGAGCACGGGACGGCGCCGCCGGACCGGCCGGCCGCGGACGTGCCGACGGTGCAGGCGGCGAAGCGGCACAGGGACGACCGGCCGACTCCCCACACCCCTGATCCGATCCAGGAGAGACCTCAGATGACCCTTGACCCCTCCCCGGACGTGCCGACCGGGACGGCCCCGGCGAACGGGGCCCGCCGCACGGCGCTGACCGAGGAACAGCTCGGACTGCTGCTCCACCACCGCAGCGACCCCGAGACCTCCCCGTACAACGTGCCGCTCGCCCTCGACCTGCGCGGACCGCTCGACCTGCCCGCCCTCGACCGGGCCCTGGGCATCCTGACCGACCGCCACCCCATGCTCTCCGCCCGCGTCGTCGACGCCGACCCGCTGCCCGAGCTCGACCTCCTGCCCGGCCGCCGCCCCCAGCTGGAACGCCGCTCCGCCCCCCTCCCCGCCGGCTCGACCGGACCCGAAAGCGACATGCTGCTGGCCGTCGCCCGGCAGGAGCTGGACCTGGAACGCGACGGCGTGCTGCGCGCACTGCTGCTGCGCCACGGCGCCGACCACCACACCCTGCTGCTGGTGGTCCACCACCTGGTGGTGGACGGCGAGTCCACCGCCATCCTGCTCGCCGACCTGCTGACCGCCTACCGGCAGGGCGGGATCGAGGGCGAGGCGCCCGCCGGCTTCCCCGAGCACGTGGCCGAACGCGCCGCCAAGGCGACCGCCGACACCACCGCCCTGGAGGCGTACTGGCGTGAACGCCTGGACGGCGCCGACGTCACCGTGGACTTCCCGCAGGACACCCCGGGCCGGCCCGGCGCCCCCGCCGGCCGCAGCGTGCCCGTGGAACTGGACGCCAACCTGTCCGCCGACATCGCCCGCTTCTCGCGCACCCACCGCGCGGGCCCGGCCGCCGTCCTGCTCGCCGCCTACCTGAAGGCGCTCGCCACCTACTCCCGCCAGGCCGCGCCGACCGTCGCCGTCCCGCTCGGCGTCCGCAGTGACCTGCGCCACGAACACACCGTCGGCTACTTCGTGCGGACCCTGCTGGTCCGCGCCCCCGACCAGGCGGCGACCAGCGCGGCGGGGTTCGTCGCCCGGGTGCAGACCGAACTGGCCCGCGCGATCGACCACTCCCAGCTGCCCTTCCCGAGGATCGCCAAGCTGATCCCCGGCGCCGACCCGGCCGACCCCGAGGTCTTCAACTGCACCTTCGTCCTGCACAGCTGGGCCGACACCTCGGCGGCCGCCGCCGACGGCGTGGAACTCCCCGGCGGCCTGCGGGCCCGCTGGCGCCAGGACGTCCCCTCCCCGGGCCTCGGCCTGCTCACCCTGGAGCTGTACGAGGGCGAGGGCCGGGTCCGGGGCCGGCTCAAGTACGACAGCGCGCGGATCGAGGCCGGTACCGCCGAGGCGTTCACCGAGCACGTGATCACCCTCGCCCGGCAGATCGTGCACCACCCCGAGCGGCCGGTCACCGAACTGGACGGCGTCGGCCCCGGCGCCCGCGCCGCCCTCGACCTCCTCAACGCCACCGACCACCCCATCGGCGACGACGACATCGACACCCTGCTGCGCCGCCGCACCGCCGCACAACCCGACCGGACCGCCGTCGAGTTCGGCGACCGCCGGTGGACCTACCGCGAGCTCGGCGAGCGCATCGACGCCTACGCCGCGGGGCTCACCGGGCGCGGCGTCCGGGCCGGCGACCGGGTCGGCGTCATGCTCCCGCGCACCGACGACGCGGTCGCCGCCCTGCTCGCCGTCCTGCGCACCGGCGCCGCGTACGTACCGATCGACCCGGCCCACCCCGAGGCCAGGCGCCGGCACATCGTGGACAGCAGCGGGATGCGGACCGTCCTGGTCACCGGCGCAACCGAGCAGGCCTGCCCGGCCGGCCCCGAGCAGGTCCGCCTCGATACGCTGACCACCGGCCCCACCGCCGCACCCGAGCAGGGCCCGGCCTTCGACAGCGCCCTGCACGTGCTGTACACCTCCGGCTCGACCGGCCTGCCGAAGGGCGTCCAGCTCAGCCACCGGGCGCTGGCCACCGACGTGCTCGCCGCCGTCCGCCACTTCGGCATCGGGCCCGACGACGCCATGCTGCTGAAGGCGCCGTTCACCTTCGACGTCAGCGCGCACGAGATGCTCGTCGCACTGGTCGCCGGAGCCCGCCTGGTGGTCGCCCCGCCGGACGCCGAACGCGACCCCGACCTGCTCGCCCGCACCCTCGACCGGCACGCCGTCACCCTGCTGCACCTGGTGCCGTCCCAACTGCGGCTGCTGCTCGAGGCCGAGGACTTCCCCGCCAACCGCACCCTGCGCACCGTGGTCAGCACCGGCGAGTCCCTGCCGAACGAACTTCGCACCGCCTTCGAGGCGCTCCACCCGGCGCGCCTGCACAACGCCTACGGTCCGACCGAGACCTCGTACTCGACCGTCTTCTCCTGGCCGCGCGGCGACGACGGCGGCTGGACCCGGCGCGCGGAGGTGCCGATCGGGGTGCCGTTCGACAACATCCGCTGCTACGTCCTCGACGACGGGCAGCGGCTGCTGCCGCCCGGCGCACCGGGCGAACTGTGGATCGGCGGCGGCACGGTCTCCGACGGCTACGTCGGCGACCCCGAACGCACCGCCGACCGCTACCGGGAGCTCGACCTCGGCGACGGCCGCACCGGGCCGCTCTACCGCACCGGGGACCTGGTCAGGCTGCTCGCGGACGGCTCGCTCACCCACCTGGGCCGCTTCGACGACCAGGTGAAGATCAACGGGAACCGGGTCGAACTCGGCGAGGTCCGCGCCGCGCTGATGGCCGTCGACGGGGTCGAGGACGCCACCGTCCAGGTCGCCCGGCACGCCGCCGGCAGCCTCCAGATCACCGCCTACCTGGTCCCGCAGCACCTCGACACCGCCGCCGTCCGCCGACAGCTGGTCCGGACCCTGCCCGCGCACATGGTGCCGGTCCGGATCACCCCGGTGGACCGGATCCCGCTGCTGCCCAACGGCAAGACCGACCGCCAGGAACTGGCCCGGCTGGCCGCCGCCCGCCCGGCCGAGCCGGAGCACACCGAGCCGCCCACCGCGCCTGCCGCGCCCGAGCCGGCCACGGCAGCAGAGCCGGCCACCGCGCCCGAGCCGGCGGCGCCGAGGCCGGCCACGCTCGCCGTGCTCCGTACGGTCTGGGCCGACCTGCTGGGATCCGCCGCCGACGACAGCCAGTTCTTCGAGTCCGGCGGCGACTCGATCCTCGCCATGCAACTGGTCTCCCGGCTGCGCCGCGAGGGGTACCAGCTGGTGATGCGCGAGATCTACCGGCACCCCGTGCTCGCCGACCTCGCCGCCCACCTGGACCCCGGCACCCCGCAGCCCGCACCCGCCGGCACCGCCGGCCCCCACCGCACCCACCCGGGCGGCCGCCCGCTCGCACCGGTCCAGTCCTGGTTCTTCCGCCACATCAGGACCGACCTCCACCAGTGGAACCAGTCCGTGCTGCTGGAGCTGAACCGCCCGCTCGACACCGCCCAGCTGCGGCTCGCCCTGCAGGCCGTGGTCGCCGCCCACCCCGCGCTGAGCGCCCGCTTCACCCACGACGGGCACACCGGCGACGGCCGGATGACCGACGCCGTACCGTTCGCCGCCCACCCGCCCCGCGAGGTGCTGTGGGAGCGGGACTTCGGCAGCGAGCAGGAGCTCGACGAGGTCCTCGAGGCCGCCGAACGCAGCCTCGCCCCGCTGGACGGCCTGCACGTGCGCGCCGTCCTCGCCCGCGACCGCAGCGGCGGCCGGGACCTGCTGCTGATCGCCGTCCACCACCTGGTGGTCGACGGAGTGTCCTGGCGCATCCTGCTGGAGGACCTGGAACACGCCCTCGACGCCCTCGCCGACGGCGCCCTGCCCGCGCTGCCCGCCGAGGCCGGCAGCTACGGCGAATGGGTGGACGGCCTGCCCGCCGTCGCCGCCCGCACCGGCGAGAGCGAGTACTGGCTCGCCCTGGCCGAACGCCGCAGCGCGGCCCACACCCTGCTGCTGACCGGCCCCGCCCCCGACGAACAGCAGCTGCGCCGGCTGGAGTTCGCCCTCGACGCGGACGCCACCCAGCAGCTCATCGGCCCGCTGCCCAAGCGCCTCGAGCTGTCCGTGCACCAGCTGATGACCGGCGCCTTCGCCCAGGCGCTCGCCCGGTGGCGGGGCACCTCGACCGTCACCTTCGACGTCGAGACGCACGGCCGCCACGGCCGGGACGACCTGTTCCGCACCGTCGGCTGGTTCACCGCCATCCACCCGGTGGTGCTCGACGCCGAACGCGCCCAGCACCCCGAACGGTTCGTCACCGAGGCGGCCCGCGCACTCGCCGCGGTACCGCAGGGCGGCGTCGGCTTCGGCGCCTGCCGCGAGTACGCCGACCGCCCCGCCGTCCGCGACACCCTGCGCGCCCTGCCGCCCGCCCTGGTCTGCTTCAACTACTACGGCCAGGCCGACCAACTCAGCCCCGCCGGCCGGTTCCGGATGTCCGGACGCCCCATCCCGCGCGAGCACTCCGCGAACTGCGAGCGGGTCTACGGCATCGAGGTCTACGGCATCGTCCACGACGGCCGGCTGCGGATGGGCCTGACCTGGGTCCCCAGCCCCGCCGACGGGGTCGACGAGGACGCCGTCGAAGCACTGGTCGCCCAACTGCGCTGGGTCCTGGCCACCCTCGCCGGAGCCGACCCCGACGAGGTCCGCACCGCCGAGATCACCGCCCCCGGACAGGCCCTCCCACAGCCCCGGACCGCCCGGACGGCGGCACCGGCCGGACCGCGCCGCGAGAGCGTCCCGGTCACCGCCCAGCAGCACGGCCTGCTCCTCGACGCCCTCGCCCACCAGGGAACCGGCCGCTACGTCGAGCAACTGCACTGGCGCTGGCACGGCCCCCTGGACACCGACCGCTTCACCGCCGCCTGGCAGTCCGTCTTCGACCGGGAGGCCGTGCTGCGCGCCGCCTTCGACTGGCAGGAGCAGCCCCGGCTGGTCCTGCACGACAGGGTCCGCCCCGAGGTGGTCCGCCACACCGACACCGGCACCGACTGGGACGAGCTGCTCGAACGAGACCGGCTGCGCGGCTTCGACCTGCGGCGCCCCGGACTGGTCCGCGCCACCCTGGTCGACGAGGACGGGCCCGACGCCGCCACCCGGGTGCTGCTGACCTTCCACCACGTCCTGCTGGACGGCTGGAGCGTCTCCCTGCTGATCCAGCAGTTCTACCGGGCCTACCTGGCCGGCGCCGCCCCGCACCAGGGCCCCGAACGGCGCCCCGACCTGCGCGACTACGCCCGCTGGCTGCAGGCCCAGGACACCACCCCCGCCCGGGACTTCTGGTCCACCGCGGTCCCCGCCGGACCGCTCGCCACCCGGCCCGCCCTGCCCGGCCGGCCGACCGGACAGCACGGCTCCGGCCGCGCCGCCACCACCCTCACCCGCGCCGAGGCCGACCGGCTGCGCACCTGGGCCGCCACCCACGCCGCCACCGAGAGCACCGCCCTCAACACCGCCTGGGCGCTGCTGCTGAGCCGGGCCTGCGGCGCACCCGGCCCCGTCCGGGTCGGCTTCGGCGTCACCGTCTCCGGCCGCGGAATCCCGCTGGACGGCGTCGAACACCTCCCCGGCCTGCTGATGAACTCGCTGCCGATGACCGTCGAGGTCGACCCCTCGGCCACCGTCCCCCACCTGCTCGCCGAACTGCGCGACCGGGCCCTGGACATGGCCTCGTACGAATGGGTGTCCACCGGCCAGATCCACGAGTGGAGCGGCCGCGGCGCGGGCGAACGGCTGGTCGAGAGCCTCGTCGTACTGGAGAACTACCCGCGCTCCCAGGGCGGCCTCGACGAGGACCTCGCCGCCCAGGGCATCCGGGTCGAACTCCCCGACGCGGCAGGCTCGGAGACCGCCTTCCCGGTCGCCCTGCTGGCCTACCGCGACACCGACGGCAGCCTGGTCCTGGCCGCCGTCCACGACCGGACCCGGCTCTCCGACACCGACGCCCACGCCCTGGTCGACCAGTGCGCCCGCCTGCTGCGCGAACTCCCGGACTCCGCCGACGACCTCACCACCGTCGCCGACCTGCTGGAGACCATCCCCGACGACGCCCTGCCCCGGATGGCCGAACGCCCCGAACCGGCCCCCCGCACCGGCGACGACGGCGACGGCTGGCCCGACAGCGAGGAGTCCAAGCTCCTCCAGGAGGCCTGGCTGGCCGTCCTCGGCACCCACCGGGTCGCCCCCGCCGACCACTTCTTCGAAGCGGGCGGCCACTCCCTGCTCGCCATGAAACTCCTGCGCGAGATCGCCGACCGCACCGGGCACGTGCTGCGCCTGGACGACCTGCTGGCCCACCCCACCGCCGGGGCACTGGCCCGGCTGCTCACCGACGGGCCCGCCGCCGGCGGCGAGCACGGTGTCCTCGTCCCGCTGCGCGAGGCCGCCGACCCGGCCGCCGGAACCCTCTACCTGGTCCACCCGCCGGGCGGACAGGTCGCCTGCTACGCCCAGCTCGCCCAGTGCTACCAGGGCCCCGAGGCGCTCATCGGCATCCGGGACCCGCGCGTCGACCAGCCCGAACCCGAGCACCTCAGCACCGAGGAACTCGCCGAGACCTACCTCCAGGCGCTGCTCCCCGCCCTGGAGAACGGCGAACGCATCGCGCTCGGCGGCTTCTCCGGCGGCGGCGTCATCGCCTACGAGATCGCCCAGCGGATCACCGCCGACGGCTGGCAGCCACCGCTCGTCCTGATGATCGACGCCGGCGCCCCCGACGGCCGGATCACCGACGCCGATGCCGACGGCTCGTTCGCCTCCCGGCTGCGCACGGTCGCCGAGAACCGCACCGGCACCGAGGGCACCGACGGGGCGGGCACCGGGCCCGCAGCTGGCCCGGACGGCCCCGACGAGCCCGCCGACGCCGACGCGTACCTCGCCGAACTCGCCCAGATCGCCGACTGGGTCCGCGGCGACGGCGGCGGCGACCCGGTCGCCCTGATGCGCGACAGCGTCGAAGCGGTCCAGCGCTACGCCCCCCGCCCCTACCCGGGCCCGGTCGCGGTGCTGCGCGCCGGGGACACCGGCTTCGGCAAGGGGACCGACTACGACGAGAGCGACCGCTTCCACGGCCGGCCCGGCCTCGGCTGGGAGGACCACTGCGAGGACCTCGCCATCAGGGTCGTCCCCGGCAACCACGTGACGATGCTGACCGGCGACAACGTCCGCACCCTCGCCCGGATCCTGGCCCGCGCCGCCGCCGGCTGACCCACCCGGCCCCGCCCTTCCCCGGCCCCGACCTCCCAGGCCCCAAGGAGCCCGCACCCATGGCAGCATCCCGCAGGCGAATGACCCTCGCCGGCATCATCGACGGACCGGGCGGCCACACCGCCGCCTGGCGCCACCCCGCCACCAAGGCCGACGCCCAGCTCGACCTCGACTTCCACATCCGCAACGCACAGACCCTCGAACGCGGCCTGTTCGACGCCGTGTTCATCGCCGACATCGTCGCCGTCTGGGGCACCCACCTCGACTCCCTGTGCCACACCTCCCGCACCGAGCACTTCGAACCGCTCACCCTGCTCGCCGCCTACGCCGCCGTCACCGAGCACATCGGCCTCGCCGCCACCGCCACCACCACCTACAACGAGCCGCACCACATCGCCCGCCGCTACGCCTCCCTCGACCACCTCAGCGGCGGCCGCGCCGCCTGGAACGTGGTCACCTCCGCCGCACCCTGGGAGTCCGTCAACTTCGGCCGGCCCGAGCACCTGGAGCACGGCCGGCGCTACCAGCGCGCCGAGGAGTTCATCGACGTCGTCAAGCAGCTGTGGGACAGCGGCGGCGACGCCCGCGACGGCACGCCCGGCGCCCCCCTGCACCACCGCGGCGAGCACTTCGAGACCACGGAGCCGCTCGACGTCGCCCGCCCGCCGCAGGGCCGGCCCGTCATCATCCAGGCCGGATCCTCCCCGGTCGGCCGCGAGTTCGCCGCCCGGCACGCCGAGGTCATCTTCACCCGGCACAACCGCCTCGCCGACGCCCAGGACTTCTACACCGACCTCAAGAGCCGCGTCGCCGCCCACGGCCGCAACCCCGAACAGGTCCTGGTCTGGCCGACCCTAGCCCCGATCGTCGCCGCCACC
Source organism: Kitasatospora sp. NPDC048540 (assembly GCF_040651175.1). Taxonomy (NCBI): domain Bacteria; kingdom Bacillati; phylum Actinomycetota; class Actinomycetes; order Kitasatosporales; family Streptomycetaceae; genus Kitasatospora; species Kitasatospora sp. NPDC048540. Next base: position 2,298 of record NZ_JBEZIR010000110.1, on the reverse strand, counting down.
GAGGCCGAGGCCCTGGCGGTCCTGGCCGAACTCCAGGACCTGGTCCCCGACCACGTCGCCCTGCGCACCCTCCAGGACTTCCTCGGCGTCGACCTGGCCGGCCACCCCATCGACGGCCCCGTCCCCGACATCCCGTACACCAACCAGTCGCAGAGCACCACCGAACGCCTGGTCGGCCTCGCCCGCCGGGAGAACCTCTCGATCCGCGGCCTCGCCCTGCGCCTGATGGGCGACGTCATCGCCGGCACCCCCGAGCAGATCGCCGACCACATGGAGTCCTGGTTCACCCAGGGCGGCGCGGACGGTTTCAACATCGACTTCCCCTACCTCCCCGGCTCCGCCGACGACTTCGTCGACCACGTCGTCCCCGAGCTCCAGCGCCGCGGCCTGTACCGGACCGCCTACCAGGGCACCACCCTGCGCGAGAACCTCGGCCTGGACCTCCCCGCCCCTACCCGGAAAGCAGGTGCCGCATGACCGCCGGCCGACCGACAGCCACCACCCCGCTGCTCCTGGCGGCCATCGGCCCGAACCCCACCGGCCCCGGCACCGCCGCACCCGGCCTGCGCGAACTCAAGGCGCTCGCCCGCGCGGCCGAGCAGGCCGGACTGGACGCCCTGCTGCTCGGCGACGGCACCCCCGCCGCCCCCGGCCGGTTCGAGGCCACCACCGCGGCCGCCGCCCTGTGCGCCGTCACCGAGCACATCGGCCTGCTGGTCCGCACCCCGCCCGGTGACCTCGCGCCCTACCACCTGGCGCGGATCACCGCCTCGCTCGACCACCTCGGCCGCGGCCGGGCCGGCTGGTGCGCCGACGGCACCGGCCCGGGCACGGCGGCGGCCGCCGAATACCTGGAGGTCGTCAAGGGCCTGTGGGAGAGCTTCGACGCCGACGCCTTCGTCCACGACCGGGAGAGCGGGCAGTACTGGCACCTCGACCGGATCCACCGGCTCGACCACGACGGCCCGCACTACTCGGTGGCCGGCCCGCTCAACGTCGCCCGCCCGCCCCAGGGCCACCCCGTGGTCGCCGTCACCGACCCCGCCCTCGCCGGCGGCGCCGACCTCGTCCTGCTGGACACCACCGACCCCGCGGAGGCCCGGCGCCTGCGGACCCGGATCCGGCAGGACGCCGCCGACCGCGGCGGGGACGCCGACCACGTCAAGGTCATCGCGACCCTGCGCACCGGGTCCGGCACGGACCCGGCGGACCTGATCGCCCGGTGGACCGAACAGCAGGCCGCGGACGGCTTCGTGGCCACCATCACCGCGCCCGACGACCCGTTCCTCACCACCGCCGTCCCCGAGCTGCGCCGCCGCGGCCTGCTCGGCGCCGGTCCGCTCGGCGCCGCCGCCCGCACCACGCTGCGTGAGCGGCTCGGCCTGCCCCGGCCGGACCGCCGGCCCGCCACCGTCTGAGGAGGCGGCGCCACCATGGAGACGCTCATCCTCACGGGCAGCACGGCACCGGCCTCCAGCAGCGCCCGGCTGGCCGCCCGGATCCGCCACCACCTGCAGCAGCGCGACGCCGGCGGCTCGGTCGTCAACCTCGACCGCCGGCTGCTGCGACTGCCCGGCCTGGACGCGGACGCCTACACCGACGGCACCCTCGCCCTCGACCCGGACGTCCGCCACCTGGCCGACCGTCTGGCGGCCGCCCGGGCCGTCGTCCTCATCACCCCGGTCCAGCACGGCAGTTACGCGGGCGCCCTGAAGAACCTGCTCGACCACGCACCGCGGGCCGCCCTGCGCGACCGGGCGGTCCTGGTCGCCGCCACCGGTGCGAGCGTGCACCACGGCGCCACCGCCTGCGACCACCTGCGGGCGGTGGTCCGGTCCCTCGGCGGCTGGACCGTCCCGACCCAGGTCATCGCCGAACGCGCCGACCTGCTCGGCGCCACCGCACCCCGGCTGGACGCCCGGATCGACCGGGCAGCCGCCGAACTGCTGCTCGGCGCCCGGATGCTGGCCCCGGCCGCCGTCTGACCGCCGCACCTTCCGCCCACCATCGACTGGAGAGCCATGTCCCGCCGCCTGTTCACCTCGGAGTCGGTCACCGAGGGACACCCCGACAAGATCGCTGACCAGATCAGCGACACCATCCTGGACGCCCTCCTCGAGGAGGACCCCACCTCGCGCGTCGCCGTGGAGACGCTGATCACCACCGGCCTGGTGCACATCGCCGGCGAGGTCTCCACCAAGGTGTACGTCCCGATCGCGCAGCTGGTCCGGGAGAAGATCCTGGAGATCGGCTACGACAGCTCCAAGAAGGGCTTCGACGGCGCGTCCTGCGGCGTCT
>NZ_JBEZIR010000109.1:0-30900 GCF_040651175.1 Kitasatospora sp. NPDC048540 | reverse complement strand
CCGCAGCGGGAGCGGGTGTCCGGCGCAGACCAGGGAGAGCAGGGTGCTGCCGTCGGGGCGCGGGGTGAGCTCGCCGTAGAGCAGGGTCAGGAAGCCATCAGCAGGATGTTGCCGGGTTTGAGGTCGCCGTGCACCCAGCCGCGGCCGTGCATGTGGGCCAGCCCGGTGGCGACCTCGGCCAGGATCCGGGCCGCGCCGGTCACGGCCGTCCCGGGCTCGCCGTCGGCCAGCACCTGCTGGAGGCTGCGCTCGGCGCGTTCCATCACCAGGGCCAGGGCACCGTCGAGCCGGGGATCACCGGGGTCGCGCACGGTGACGGCGGCCAGCGTACGGATCAGCTGGGGGTGATCCGCCCGTCGGCTGAAGTAGTCCTCCCGGCGGACCAGTTCGGCCATCGTCCGGTGCCGGCCCGGGGTGGGCAGGCCCGGCCGGAGGAACTTCACGGCGACCGTCCCGCCCGCCGGGTCCTCGGCCGCGTAGACGCTGCCCCAGCCGCCGGACCCGATCAGCTCGGTGATCCGCCAGCCGGCGACCTGGTACCCGGCGGGGACGTCCAGGGGCGGGGTGCCGTCGTCGTCCATGGCGCGGGTCAGCCGGCGCCGCGCCGCGGCGGGAGCAGCGCCAGGTGGCCCTCCCGGACCAGGTCGAACCGCAGCGCCAGCGCGACGAGTTCCTCCCGCTTGCGGCCGGTGCGCCCGGCCGCCGCGCGCTCGTGGTCGCCCTCCTCGCGCAGCCTGAGCTTGGCCTCGGCGAGGTAGTCGATGTGGTAGTTGACGGCCGAGCGGGTCAGCGTGCGGCAGGCGGGCAGGGCGCGCAGCCGTTCCAGCACCTCACCGACCCCGGGCACGGCGGCGGCGGACGCCTCGCGCAGCCGCGGCTCGCACAGGGCCAGCAGGACCAGGAAGTACTTGGAGGTGGGGTCGAGGGCGAACGGGCTGACGGTGTGCTCGCCCGCGCCGGGCCGCGGGCCCCCGTCGAGGTAGGCGTGCTGCGGCGCGAACACCTTGAAGGCGGTCGGGCCGGCCACCGCCGGCAGCACCACCCGGGAGAACTCGAACGGCACGGGCGCGCCCAGCCGGCCCGGTGCCACCTTGACGTGCTCGCCCGCGCCCTCGAGGTTCTCCACCACGTACGTCGCGGAGCCGCTGAAGTTGGAGAGCCGCCAGTAGTCCTCCGCGGCGGTGACCTCGCCGGCCCGGCGTGAGACACCGCGGTCCGTCAGCTCGATGGCGGCCGGGCTGCCCGGTGCGCCGCGGCCGAAGACCGCGCTCTCACCGGGCCCCATCCGCAGCAGCCCGGGCCGCTGCGGACCTCGGCCGCCGCGGGCCCCCGGGGCGTCGGGCAGCTGCACGATCACCGTGTCCAACGGTCTCCCCTTCCCACCGCGCGCGCACGAAGCATCCTACGCGCTCCGATGACGGACAGTCACCCTCCGTCATCGGGTGGCGTGTTGGGGGAGGGACGGGAGGACGGCCGTTCAGCCGACCACGGACTGCTTGTGGTGGAAGACGTTCCACGGGTCCCAGATCCGCTTGGCCTGCTGCAGCCGCGGATAGTTGTCCTTGTAGTACAGCCGCGGGTAGCGCGGCGCCGGGTCGGTGGCGATCCCCAGGTCCACGTCCGGGTAGTTGACGTAGGCGCCGTCGGTGCCGAGGTCGTGCGCGGGGTCGCTGACCTCGGGCACCCCGCCGGTCTCCGCGTAGACGTCCTGGTAGAACCCCTGGAGGAAGTCCAGGTGGGCCTGGTCCTGGGCGGGCACCGTCCAGTAGGTCTGGTACTGCAGTTTGGCGATCGAGTCCCGCTGCGGCACGGCGGTGTCGCAGGGGCGGACGGCGTTGACCCGGCACCCGTAGGAGTCGATCTGCACCAGGGTCTGGGTCATGTCCACACCCGGGTTGTCCTTGGTCAGCCAGGTCCAGGTGGCCGCGATGTTGTGGTCCGAGAACGGCTTGCGGTGGTAGGCGGACTTGTACTTGCCGCGCTGGTTGGCGCCGGAGCCGTTGAGCGTCTGGGTGGCCTGGAGCCAGGGCATCTGCCGGCGGCGGTCCGGGTACGGCAGGTACAGGCCGCCGGCGGCGTCGGTCTGGACGGTGGCGCGGGTGGTCAGACCGCTCTCCATCGCCTCCAGGTACGCGTCGAGCGGAGCCGGGTCGTCGCCGACCCACTGGCTGAACAGCGCGATGTTGCCGTTGGTCTTGTGGGTGAGCTTCAGAATGCTGAACAGCTTGTCGTACAGCTGCTCGCCGGGGCCGCTGTGCGCGGCGAAGAACTCGCCGAAGTTCTGCATCAGCCGGGTGAAGTCCTCCGGCCGCTTCAGGATGTCGGCCCACGGCCAGGCGATGCTGCTGAGCCAGACCCGGGCCGGCGGCCTGGGCAGCTCCTCGCTGAAGTAGTAGCGCAGGACCACGCCGAAGTTGCCGCCACCGCCGCCGGTGTGCGCCCAGAACAGGTGCGCGGTGTCCGAGCCGGCCGGGTCCGCGCGGTGGGCGCGGGTGACCTCGGCCCGGCCGTCCCGCACGGTCACCACATCGACCTGGGTCAGGTGGTCGACCGTCAGGCCGTCGCGCCGGTTCAGCACCCCGTAACCGCCGCCGCAGACGTGCCCGCCCGCGCCGACCGAGTAGCAGGACCCGGCGGGCACCGCCACGTCGTAGCGCCGGAACAGTTCGGTGTACATCTCCCAGATGCTGGCGCCGGACTCCACGCAGTAGGCGGGGCGGCCGTACTTGTCGGCGGTCCGGCGGACGCCGGTCATGGTGCTCATGTCGAGGATCGCGCCGCCGGTGTTCTCGACGAAGTCCTCGTAGCAGTGGCCCCCGCTGCGGACGGTCGGGCGCAGCCCCCGGTCGAGCGCCTCGCGGACCGCGGCGACGGCGGACCGGTCGTCGGTGACCAGCTGGATGTAGGCCGGTTCGCTGGTCCAGCGCTGGTTGAAGCCCTGACTGAGCGTCTCGTAGCGGCCGTCGCCCGGCAGGACGCGCAGCTGCCCGGGGTCTGCCGCCCCCAGGTCTCCGCCGGGATCGCCACCACCGGGGTGGCCCGGCTCGGCCCGGGCCGCGCCCGCCCCGAGGGTGGTGACGGACGCGCCGGCGGCGACCGCGCCGGCGGCGGCGCCCAGCAGCCTGCGGCGGGAGACCTCGTGGTTCACGTGCTGACTCGCCTTCACCGGGGTGCGGGCCCGGGGGACGGGCCCACCGGGTACGGGCCCACCGGATACGGCGGGCGCACAAATGGGGAGCAAATCGGGCGAATTGAGGCTAGCAATCGGCCTTTCCCGCGCCTCCCCGACACTCCGGCGGCAGGCTAGGTGCTCAGGAAACCGGCGTCCATGAGCACCTGCTGCCCCTCCGGGGACTGCACCAGGGCCACGAACGCCCGGGCGCCCGCGCTGTTGGGCGCATGGGTCAGGGCTGCGATCGGGTAGTCGTTGATCGCGGCGGAGGCCTCCGGGAAGTTCACCCCGTCGACCTTGCCCGCCGCCGACCTGACGTCCGTCCGGTACACCAGCGAGGCGTCCGCCTCCTGGAGCTCGACCTTGGTCAGGGCGGCCTTCACGTCCTGCTCGTAGCTGACCGGGGTGAGCCGGACGTTGCCCGCGGCCAGCGCCTTCTGGGCAGCGGCGCCGCAGGGCACCTCCTGGGCGCACAGCACCACCTTCAGGCCGGGCTGGGCCAGGTCCTGGAGGGAGGCGATGTGGTGCGGGTCACCGGGAACGGTGGCGATCTCCAGCTGGTTGCGGACGAAGGTCTGCGGCTGCCCGGCCGCGTCGCCCTTGTCGGTGACCGTCTTCATGGTCGCCGGACTGGCCGCCGCGAACACGTCGGCCGGCGCACCGTTGACGATGCTGGCGGCGAGCGCGTCACTGCCGGCGAAGTTGAACACCACCTTGGTGCCGGGGTGCGCGGCCTCGAACTTCTGGCCGAGCGTGGTGAAACTCTCCTTCAGCGAGGCCGCCGCGAACACCGTCACGGTGCCGCTGACGCCGGCACTGCCCGAGGCCGCGGAGGACGCGGAGGCCGAACCGGACGCGCCCGAGGACCCGGACGAACTCGACGAACACCCCGCGAGCGCCAGCGCGGCGGCCAGGAGACCGCCCGCGAACCGCAGACCGGGGCGGGAGAGGAGACGGTTCGTCACAAGGAACTCCCTGTCTGCCGTGCGCGGATTCGGGGGCGCGCTCCGGGGGCCACGGCGCCGATCATAGGGCCGCACCTGCGGGGCGAACCGGCACATCGGCCTCGCATTCGCCCGGTCGCACGAGCCGTGAGGTCCGCAGGGGCGGATGCCGTCGGCATCGGACAACTGCGCATTCCGTCCATTCCGTCGACCGCCGCTCAGGTGGATCGTCCACGGCCCGGGGATGCCCGGGCCCTAGGCTGGCTGCGCCCAGCCGCACCACCCCCCTGGGAGCGACCTCGTGCCCGACACCACCGACGCCACCGACTCCGCCGTCGTCCGCGAACTGCAGCTCGACGGGCGGGTCACCTACCAGCGGCTGTCCGAACTGCTCGGCATCTCCCGGGAGGCGGCCCGGGCCCGGGTGCAGCGGCTGCTGCAGCGAGGGGCGGTACGGATCGTCGGCATCGTGCCGCCCGCCGTCGCCGGGATCGAGGCCGTCGCGCATGTGTCGCTGGACGTCGCAGGCGCCGGCGGCCCGGCCGCCGCCCTGGCCGCGGCCCGCCGGGCGACCAGCTTCGTCTCCTGCACCGCGGGCCGGCTCGCCGTGGTCGCGGAGGTCCGGGTCGCCGACGAGGCCGCTCTGGAGGAGGAGTTCGCGGTGCTCCGGGCGGTGCCCGGGGTGCGCGGCGTGGAGGTGTTCCGCTGCGCCGAACTGGTCCGGGACGCCTACTCCCCGGTCCTCCCCGGTACGGCGGCCCCCCGGATGCCCGCCCTGGACCGGGCGGACCGGCGGCTGCTCGGCCTGCTGCAGACGGACGGGCGGGCCAGCTTCGCGGCGCTGGCCGAGCAGGTCGGGCTCTCCCAGCCGGCCACCCGGGCCCGGGTGCTGCGCCTGCTGGAGGTCGGTGCCGTGCACGTCACCGGCCTGGTGGAGTCACGTGCGCTGGGTGTCCGGGAGGCGGCCGGGGTCGGCCTCGGCGTGCACGGGCCGGTCGCAGTGGTCGCCCGCGCGGCGGCCCGCCTGCCCGGGGTGAACTACGTGGCGACCGGCTACGGGCGGTTCGACCTGGTGTGCGGCCTGGACGCCCCGGACCGCCGGGCGCTGTCGGCCGGCCTGGAGGCCGTCCGGAGCCTGCCGGGGGTGGTGCGCTGCGAGTCCTGGGTGCACCTGGACATCGTGAAGGAGTCCTACACCTACGATCTGCCCATCGAATAGGCGATTCATCGGCGCTGATGTCACTGCCCCTATGAATTGCCGGGGACTGCGAATTTGACAGGCGAAATGATGCAAAGAAACCCTTGACGCATTATTTTTGCCTCGCCTTCAATGGCCGGACACCTTCCCCCAGAGAGCCCGGTCCCCGATGACGACTTCCCCCCAGCCTGCCGGCGCGCAGCCCGCCGTCGCGGCGCTGCCACGATCCCTGGGCGTGTTCGGTGGGGTCCTGCTGACCCTGTCGTGCGTCACGCCCGCCTCCTCGCTGTTCATCGTCGTCCCGCCGCTGCTGCAGTCCCAGGGCAGCGGCGCCGTGATCAGCCTGCTGATCGCCGCGGTGCTCTCGCTCGGCGTCGGCCTCTGCTACGCCGAGCTGGGCACCCTGGTACCGAGCGCCGGCGGCGAGTACTCGATCGTCGGCCAGGTGCTCGGCCGGATGGCCGGCTGGCTGGTGTTCGTGATCTCGATCGTCTCGCTGCTGGTGATCCCGCCGATCATCGCGCTCGGCACCGCCGGCTACCTCGGCTCCGTGCTCTCGCTCGACCCGGCCGTCGCGGGCGGCGCGGTGATGGTGCTCGCCATTGCCGTCGGCGTCCTGGACATCAAGTCCAACGCGCTGATCACCGGCGTCTTCCTCGGCCTCGAAGTGGTCGCGGCCGGCGTGGTCAGCGTGCTCGGCCTGACCCACATCCACCAGCCGGCCTCCTCGCTGGTCCACGCGGTGGTCCCGGACGGCCACGGCGGCACCGGCCCGTTCACCGCCGGCCTGCTGATCTCCGGACTGGCCGTGGCGATCTTCACGTACAACGGCTTCGGCACCGCGATCTACCTCTCCGAGGACCTGCGCGAGCCGCGCCGCTCGGTCGCCCGGACGGTGCTGTGGTCCCTGCTGGCCGGAGTCGTGGTGATCACCGTCCCGGTGGTCGCGATCTGCCTGGGCGTCAGCTCGCCGGACCAGCTCGCCGCGGGCGACCTGGTCGCGATCGTCGACTCCTGGGCGGGCAGCACCGTCGGCACCTTCGTCAGCCTCTGCATCGCCGCGGCCATCCTCAACGCCGTCATCGTGATGGTGATCCAGAACGGCCGGGTGCTCTACGCCTCCGCCCGCGACCGCACCTGGCCCGACCCCGTCAACCGGGCGCTCGGCACCCTGCACCCCCGCTGGGGCTCCCCGTGGGTGGCCACCCTCGCCATCGGCGCCCCCGGCGCGGTGCTCGCCCTCACCGTCCCGATCGACGCGCTGCTCGGCTTCACCGGCGTCGTGGTCGCGGTCATCTACCTGCTGCTCGGTGTGGCCGCGCTCGCCGCCCGCCGCGGCCGCCACCGCACCACCGACGCCTGGCGGATGCCGCTGTGGCCGCTCGCGCCCGTCCTGACCACCGCCGTCCTGGCGTACGCGCTCACCCAACAGGCCCGCCGCGACCTGCTGATCACCCTCGCCGTCCTGCTGGTCGGCGCCCTCTACTGGGCGTTCTACCTGCGCCCGCGCAGCGCCACCCACTGGGTGCTCAGCCTGCCCGCGGACCAGTCCGGCCGGACCGCTGCGCCGCCCGCCGCGGCCGCACCCACGTCCGTTCCCGCCACCGCCACCGCCGCCACCGCCGCCACCGCTCCGGAGAACCTGTGAACCGCCCCGCCGACCTGATCGTCCACCATGCCCACGTCCACACCGTCGACGACCGGCGCCCCCGGGCCGAGGCCGTCGCCGTCCGGGACGGCCGGATCGCCTGGGTCGGCGACGGCGACGGCTGGCGCGAGCTGGCCGGCCCCGGAACCGACGTGGTCGACGCCCGCGGCCGGCTGCTGCTGCCCGGCTTCGTCGACAGCCACAACCACGTCCGGCTCGGCTCCGACGCCGCCTGCGTGCAACTGGCCGGCGCCGCCGACCTCGCCGAGATCGGCCGCCGGATCGCCGACTGGCTGCACCGCAACCCCGCCGCGGACTGGGTCGAGGCCGAGGCCTTCGACTACTCGGCGATCCCCGGCGGCCGGATGCCCACCGCCGCCGACCTCGACCCGTACACCGGTGAGCGGCCCGCCTTCGTGCTCAGCTACGACGTGCACACGGCCTGGCTGAACACGGCCGCCCTGCGCCGCCTCGGCATCACCGCCGGGACCACCGACCTCGCCTTCGGCACCGTGCAGAAGGACCCGGTGACCGGCGAGCCGACCGGCTTCCTCACCGACTTCGCGGTCCGCGGCCTGTCCCGCGACGGCCACCGGGCCCTGCGCGCCGCCGGCGTCCCCTGGGCGGACCCGGACCGCCAGTACGGGCGGCTGTGCGCCAGCCTCGACCAGGCCGCCCGCTACGGCATCACCACCGTCGTCGAACCGCAGAACTCGCTGGACGACCTGGCCCTGTTCGAGCGGGCCATCGCCGAGGGCCGGCTGCGCTCGCGGCTGGTCGCCGCGCTGTTCCACCCGCGCGGCACCACCGACGCGGACCTCGCCGAGTTCGCGGCCGCCGCCCGGTGCCGCCACGGCGACCGCTTCCGGGTCGGGCCGCTCAAGCTGTACATCGACGACGTGGTCGAACCGCACACCGCCGCGCTGCTGGAGCCGTACGCCGGACACCACAGCCACCGCGGCGAGACCTTCTACCCGCCGCAGGAGTTCGCCGAGACGCTGGCCCGGCTGGACGCGGCCGGCTTCCAGACCTTCGTGCACGCCACCGGCGACCGGGGCATCCGTACCGTGCTGGACGCCGTCGAGCACGCCCGCCGGGTCAACGGCCCGCGCGACGCCCGGCACCAGGTCGTCCACGTCGAGTGCCTCGACCCCGCCGACGTCCCCCGCTTCGCGCAGCTCGGGGTGGTCGCCTGCATGCAGCCCCGGCACTGCTCGCCCGACATCGCCGGGCCCGGCCGCGACTGGGCGGAGGCCGTCGGCGAGCAGCGCTGGTCCAAGGCCTGGCCGATGCGCAGCCTGCAGCAGGCCGGGGCGGTCCTGGCGTTCTCCAGCGACTGGAACGTCGCCGAGATGGACCCGCTGATCGGCCTCTACACCGCCGTCACCCGCCAAGGCCTGGCGGGCGGCGAGGCGTGGATGCCGGAGGAGACCGTTCCGCTGGCCACCGCCCTGCGCGGCTACACCCTGGGCAGCGCGTACGCCAACTTCCTCGACGACCGGCTCGGCTCGATCACCCCGGGCAAGCTCGGCGACCTGGTCCTGCTCTCCCAGGACCTGTTCGGACTGGACCCGAAGGCGATCCTGGACACCCGCGTCGACCTCGGCGTGGTCGGCGGCGAGGTGGTTCACACGGCAGGCTGAGCCCCGGCCGGATCGCCCGGGTACGGACCGCCCGGGTAGGGGCCGGTACGAGGGTGCGTCGCGCACGCCCGGCCGGGGCCGGGAGCCGCTGGACGATCCGGTGCGAACTGCCGGCCCTGGCTCAGCCCGTGGGGTCGGCCGGGGCGCCGAAACGGGCCGCCGCGTGTTCGCGCGAGGAGCGGTCCAGCAGGACGACCGAGGTGGCCTCCGCCACCGCGTCCGGTACCGGAACGGCGGTGGCGGCCGGGCCGCCGGGCGTGAGGGCGTCGAGCAGCCGCCCGAGGCCCGCGCAGTGCCGGTCGAAGGCCCGTCGGGGTGCCCACCGGCCGCGCGCCTGCTGGCCGTTCAGCGCCTCGGTACGGCCGACGTCCAGGACCACCAGGTGCAGCTCCCGCCCCTGCCGGGCGGCGCCGCGGGCCAGCCACCGGCGCAGCCACGGGCGGCTGCCGCAGTCGTGCACCAGCAGCGGACCGCCGCCGCGCACGCCCGCCCGCAGCCACCTCAGGTGCACCAGCCGTGCCCACGGCCGGTACACCCCGTACGGCAGCCGCTCGGGCATCACGGCCTCGCACGCCTCGTGCACATCGCGCGGGTCCACCACCCGGACCGTGTCCGACCAGCGGCGCAGCAGCGTGCTCTTGCCGCTGCCGGGCAGGCCGGAGACCACGACCACGGCGTCCGCCGGATAGTGCAGCACGGTCGCAAGGCCGGGCCGCCCCCGCAGGTCCAGCAGCCCGACGGTCCGCTCGGCGGCGGACCCGTCGCCGGGCGGCCCCGGCACCGCTGACCTGGTGATACCGCGCATTCCTGCCCCCATGACCGTCCCCGTTCCGCCTCGTCGGCCCCACAGCTTCGCACGCGCCCGCGCGGCGCCCGCCGTCGGGCACCCCGCCGCAGAGCGCCCCGCCGTCCGGGGCCGCCCGCCCGCCGGGCCGTGCCCGGATCCTGCCCGGAGCGACCCCTGACGATCCGCCGGAAGGTGCTCCTGGCAGGCTGGAGCGGTGGACAACTGGTACCGGGAACACCCGACAGGCACCGGCGTCGTGCGGATCACCGAGCCGTACGTCGACCCGCTGCTGTCGGCCAACCTGTGGTGGCTGCCCGGCACCGACCGGGACCTCGTGGTGGACGCGGGCCTCGGGGTGGTCCCGCTGCGCCCCGCACTGCCACGGCTGTTCGAACGCGATCCGCTGGTGGTGCTCACCCACGCGCACCTGGACCACGTCGGCGGCGCCCACGAGTTCCGCGAGCGGGCCGCGCACACCGCCGCCGTTTCGCTGCTGGCCGGGGGCGTACCGGCCGCCCTGTACGGCGCCGACCTGTACGCGCGGCTCGGCCTCGACCCCGGCGACGGGCCGGTCCCCGGCCTGCTGCTGAAATCCCTGCCGCACCCCGGCTACGACCCGCGCGGTTACCGGGTCGAGCCGGTGGAGGTGACCCGGCCGCTGGCCGACGGCGACCGGATCGAGCTGGGCGGGCGCACCCTGACGGTGCTGCACCTGCCCGGCCACACGCCGGGCTGCCTGGCCCTGCTGGAGGAGCGCACCGGCGCCCTGTACTCCGGTGACGTCGTCTACGACGGACTGCTCATCGACGACCTGCCCGACTCGGACGTGCCCGCCTACCGGCGCAGCATGGCCTTCCTCGCGGAACTGGGCGTCTCCGTGGTCCACCCCGGTCACGGGCGCAGCTTCGACGGCGCCCGGCTGCGCGAACTGGCCGCCGGCTACCTGCGCCGCACCTGACCCCGGGGCCGGCCCCGGAACCGTCCGGCGGCCGGTGACGTCCGAGGCGGGGGGAGTGCCCGGCGCCGTGCGTGCCTGCAGCCGCCGGACCCGACGAACAGACGAGACGAACAGAACGGAGTGAGCGTCAACCGTGTCCCATCACGATCCGTAAGGTGCGCAGCAGCAGGCCCGGCCGCCGGGACGGCCCGGCCGGGCCTGGTGGTGGCTGCCGGACAGCGAGCGGCGCCGCCGCAAGCAGCAGCGGCGCGCCTGGCAGGAGCACCGGCGACGCAACCGGAAGCGCGACAACGACTGCTGCGACGCCTGCGACGTCTGCGACTGCCTCGGTGACCTGGCCGACCCCTGCATGATCGCGCTGATCCCGCTCACCGCTCTGGCGGCGCTTAAGGCGGCGGTCGGCGCGGCCACCGGCCGGCCGGGCCGGGCCGCCGCGGACCCGGCGGCGCCGGTCCCGCGCGGGGCCGCGGCCGCCGGGCTGTACGGCGCGGTGCGCTTCTACCGCACCCGGATCAGCCCGAACCGGCGCCCCTGCTGCCCGTACACGCCGTCCTGCTCGACCTTCGCGGTGCAGGCCCTGCACCGGCACGGCGCGCTGCGCGGCGCCCGGCTGACCGCGGGCCGCCTGCTGCGGTGCCGTCCCGGCACCGAGGGCGGCCACGACCCGGTGCCCGGGCGCCGACCGACGGGGTGAGCCCGGCCGACGCGGGACGACGGTCCCGGGAACGGGGAAGGCCCCCGTCACGAGCGGACGCTCATGACGGGGGCCTTCAGGACTGCCCGCGAAGGCCGGCAGTGACAGGTGTCAGAGGGGGCGGATGTTCTCCGCCTGCGGGCCCTTCGGGCCCTGCGTGACGTCGAACTCGACCTTCTGGCCTTCGAGCAGCTCACGGAAGCCGCTGGCGTTGATGTTCGAGTAGTGGGCGAACACGTCCGGGCCGCCACCCTCCTGCTCGATGAAGCCGAAGCCCTTTTCCGCGTTGAACCACTTCACGGTGCCAGTAGCCATAACACAATCTCCTTCAGATGGCTTGCCGGAATCCGCACGTCGCGGACCCGAGTCGCCGAAAAAAGCACCCACCCGGCACGGGCCGGGGAAAACAAAAATGCGCCTGATGGTCACAAGCCAGCAGGCGCACACAGAATTCATGGGAACCACAACCGCAACTGATTCGACTGTAGCAGGGCGCCGGGCGAAACGTCGGAAATCGCCCCGCCGGGCGCCGGGCGGGCGTGTCCCTACGGCGCGGCCAGCCGGGTGCCGGGCGGCAGGGCGCCCGCCCGGTCCGCGTCCGCCAGATGGTGCAGCACGGTCTCGCGCAGCGCCGCCGCGGCGTGCGTCAGCGGCAGCTCGGCGCCGTGCGCGACGGCGATGGTCCGCCCCGGGCCAGGCCCGGCGAACGGGGTGACCGCCAGCCCGGACCTGGCCGCCACCATGCCCGGCAGCACCGCCGGGCCGAGCCCCGCCGCGACGAAGCCGAGCACGGCGTCCATCTCGCCGCCCTCGACCGCGAACTCCGGCTCGAAGCCCGCCGCGCGGCAGGCCGACACGGTGGTCTCCCGCAGGTCGTAGCCCTCCCGGAACATCACCAGCGGCCGGCCGCGCAGATCCTCGATCCGGGCCGCCCGCCCGGGCCCGGGCATCCCGGGCAGGCCGGGTGCGGCGACCAGCACCAGGTCCTCGTGCAGCAGCTCGGTGACGGTCAGTGGCGGACCCTGCCCGGCCGGTGGCGGGATGATCAGTGCCAGGTCGAGGGCGCCCTGCGCCAGCAGCGCCACCAGGTCCCGCGAACCGCCCTCGCGGACCTGCAGCTCGACCCCGGGATGCCGTGAGCGGTACGCCCGCAGCACGTCCGGCACCAGGCTGACGCACAGGCTCGGTGTCGCCCCGAGCCGCACCCGGCCGCGCCGCAGCCGGACGACCTCCTGGACCGCCCGCCGGGCGCTCTCGGTGTCCGCGAGGATCCGCCGGGCCAGCGGCAGCAGCGCCTGCCCGGCATCGGTCAGGGTGCTGGCGCCCCTGCTGCGGTGGACCAGCTCCGCACCCAACTCCCGTTCCAGCGACCGGATCTGCTGGGACAGCGAGGGCTGCGCCACCAGCATCCGCTCGGCGGCGCGGGTGAAGTGCCCGGTCTCGGCCACGGCCACGAAGTAACGGAGCTGCTGCAACTGCACCACCCCATGCTAGCCAGCCACGATAGGCATCACCTATCAAGACCGCCCGCATCATGTCTTGGACGGCCGGCAGGGCGCCTCCCTAGCGTGGCCGTCATGGCACTGGCGACTCGGACGGGCCGACACCCCTCCACCCTCACGACCCTCTGGCGCTCGACCGTCGGCAAGAAGGCGGCGATGGCGGTCAGCGGCCTCGTCATGCTGCTCTACCTGATCTTCCACATGCTCGGGAACCTCAAGGTCTTCTTCGGCCCCGGCGACCTCAACGGCTACGCGGCCTGGCTGCGCACCCTCGGGCAGCCGCTGCTGCACCACGGCTGGTTCCTGTGGATCGCCCGGGCCGCCCTGCTGGCCGCGGTCGTGGTGCACGGCGTCGCCGCGTTCCAGCTCAGCCGGCGCGACCTGGCCGCCCGGCCGCAGAAGTACGCCCACCGGCCGCGCCGCACCAGCTACGCCACCCGCACGATGCGCTGGGGCGGGGTGATCCTCGGGCTGTTCATCGTCTGGCACATCCTGGACCTCACCACCCTCACCGTGAACCCGCGCGCCGAGGAGGGCCACCCGTACCAGAACATCGTGGCCTCGTTCTCGACCTGGTACGGCGGCGGCATCTACATCCTCGCGATGCTCGCGCTCGGCCTGCACGTGCGGCACGGCTTCTGGAGCGCCGCGCAGAGCCTGGGCGTCAACAACCCGCGCCGCGACCGGGTGTTGAAGGCCACCGCCAACCTGCTCGCGTCCGTCCTGACGGCCGGCTTCCTCG
This sequence comes from Kitasatospora sp. NPDC048540, assembly GCF_040651175.1. Lineage (NCBI taxonomy): Bacteria > Bacillati > Actinomycetota > Actinomycetes > Kitasatosporales > Streptomycetaceae > Kitasatospora > Kitasatospora sp. NPDC048540. The sequence continues at coordinate 17,612 of NZ_JBEZIR010000109.1, read as the reverse complement.
CCGTGCCCGTCGCCGTACTGACCGGAGTCGTGCGATGAACCCGTACCTGGACCACACCGTCGGCGCGCCCGTCACCGACACCGCCGCGCCCGCCGGGCCGATCGAACAGCGCTGGGACCGGCGGCGGTTCGAGGCCGCCCTGGTCAACCCCGCCAACCGGCGCGGGCACACCGTCATCGTGGTCGGCACCGGCCTCGCGGGCGGCGCGGCCGGCGCCACCCTCGCCGAACAGGGCTACCGGGTGGTCCAGTTCTGCTTCCAGGACTCCCCGCGCCGCGCCCACTCGATCGCCGCCCAGGGCGGCATCAACGCGGCCAAGAACTACCGCAACGACGGCGACTCGGTGCGCCGGCTGTTCTACGACACCGTCAAGGGCGGCGACTTCCGCGCCCGCGAGTCCAACGTCCACCGGCTCGCCCAGGTCTCGGTCGAGATCATCGACCAGTGCGTCGCCCAAGGCGTCCCGTTCGCCCGCGAGTACGGCGGGCTGCTGGACACACGCTCCTTCGGCGGCGTCCAGGTCTCCCGCACCTTCTACGCCCGCGGCCAGACCGGGCAGCAGCTGATGCTCGGCGCCTACCAGGCGCTCTCCCGGCAGATCGCGGCCGGCCGGGTCGAGATGCACGCCCGCACCGAGATGCTCGACCTGATCGTGATCGACGGCCGGGCCCGCGGCATCGTCGCCCGCGACCTGGTCACCGGACGGATCACCACCCACCTCGCCGACGCCGTGGTGCTCGCCACCGGCGGCTACGGCAACGTCTTCCACCTGTCCACCAACGCCAAGAACTCCAACGCGACCGCGATCTGGCGGGCCCACCGGCGCGGCGCCCTGTTCGCCAACCCCTGCTTCACCCAGATCCACCCCACCTGCATCCCGCGCTCCGGCGACCACCAGGCCAAGCTCACCCTGATGAGCGAGTCGCTGCGCAACGACGGCCGGATCTGGGTGCCCAAGGCCCAGGGCGACACCCGCCCGCCCGCCGACATCCCGGAGGCCGAACGCGACTACTACCTGGAGCGGATCTACCCCTCCTTCGGCAACCTGGTCCCGCGCGACATCGCCTCCCGGGCCGCCAAGAACGTCTGCGACGAGGGCCGCGGGGTCGGCCCCGGCGGACAGGGCGTCTACCTCGACTTCGCCGACGCCATCGCCCGGCTGGGCCGCGCCGAGATCGAGGCCAAGTACGGCAACCTGTTCGAGATGTACCAGCGGATCACCGCCGAGGACCCCTACCGGACGCCGATGCGGATCTACCCAGCGATCCACTACACCATGGGCGGCCTGTGGGTCGACTACGACCTGCAGACCACCGTCCCCGGCCTGTTCGCCATCGGCGAGGCCAACTTCTCCGACCACGGCGCCAACCGGCTGGGCGCCAGCGCCCTGATGCAGGGCCTCGCCGACGGCTACTTCGTGCTGCCGCCCACCCTCAACGACTACCTCGCCCGCCACCGCCCCGCACCCGTCCCCGAGGACCACCCCGCCGTCGAGGCCGCGGTCGCGGAGGTCACCGACCAGCTCCACCTGATCCTCGCCGTCGACGGCGACCGCACCCCGGAGTCCTTCCACCGCGAACTCGGCGCCCTGCTCTGGGACGAGTGCGGCATGGCCAGGAACGACGCCGGACTGCGCCGCGCGCTGGCCCGGATCCCGGAGCTGCGCGAGGAGTTCTGGCGCCGGATCAAGGTCCCCGGCACCGGCGAGGAGCTCAACCAGGCACTGGAGAAGGCCAACCGGATCGTCGACTACCTCGAACTCGCCGAACTCATGTGCCTGGACGCCCTGCACCGCACCGAGTCCTGCGGCGGCCACTTCCGCGAGGAGAGCCGCACCGACACCGGCGAGGCCGCCCGCCGCGACGAGGAGTTCGGCTACGCGGCCGCCTGGGAGTTCACCGGCACCGGCAACGCGCCCGTCCTGCACCGGGAGCAGCTGCACTTCGAGCACGTCCACCCCACCCAGCGGAGCTACGCATGAACCTCACCCTGCGGATCTGGCGGCAGGCCGGACCGGACGCACCCGGCTCGCTGACCACCTACCAGGTCGCCGACATCAGCCCCGACATGTCCTTCCTGGAGATGCTGGACACCCTCAACGAGGAGCTGATCCTGCGCGGCGAGGCACCGGTCGCCTTCGACCACGACTGCCGGGAGGGGATCTGCGGCGCCTGCGGCATGGTGATCAACGGCCGGGCGCACGGCCCCGAACGCACCACCACCTGCCAGTTGCACATGCGGCACTTCGCCGACGGCGACACCATCGACGTCGAACCGTGGCGGGCCGGCGCCTTCCCGGTCGTCCGCGACCTGGTGGTGGACCGCTCCGCGCTCGACCGGATCATCGGCTCCGGCGGCTACATCACCGCCCCCACCGGCAGCGCGCCCGAGGCCCACGCGACCCCCGTCCCCAAGGAGGCCGCCGACCTCGCCTTCGAACACGCCGAGTGCATCGGCTGCGGCGCCTGCGTGGCGGCCTGCCCGAACGGCTCGGCGATGCTCTTCACCGCCGCCAAGGTGGTCCACCTCAGTCTCCTCCCGCAGGGCGCCCCGGAACGCGGCCGCCGGGCCCGCTCGATGGTCGCGGCCATGGACGACGAGGGCTTCGGCGGCTGCACCAACACCGGCGAGTGCGCCACCGCCTGCCCCAAGGGCATCCCGCTCACCGGCATCGCCGCGCTCAACCGCGAGTTCCTGCGCGGCGGCCGGTAGGCACCGGCCGCACCGGCCGCCGCGCGGGCGGCACCGCTCAGCGCGGACGCCCCACCAGGGGACGACGGGCCCAGGCCGAGACGAACAGGAACGAGAAGTCCACCAGCGTGCGCCGCTCCAACGCGTACGCCAGGGTGACGACCTGCTCTTCCGTCATGGCACCCCGCTCCAGGAAGGCGGGTGCCAGCTGCTGCAGCGAGATCCGCCACAGCTCGTCGGCCGGACCGCCGAGACCCGCCGTCAGCGCGGTGGTCCGCAGCTGCAGCCGCTCCAGCCCGAGCGCGGTCAGCGCGGCGGGCATCCGCCGGGTCCAGCGCGAGTCGTTGCCCTGCTGCGGGCCGCCCAGGATCATCGCCTCGATGAACGGCGTCAGCGGCGAGGCCGCGGCCGGCTCCGGCGGCAGCAGCACGAAGTCCTGCACCACCAGCCAGCCGCCCGGCCGCAGCCACCCGGCGGCGGCCCGCAGCACCGCGTCCCGCTCCGGGATGTGGGACAGCACGGCCCGGCTGTGGATCAGGTCGAAGGTACCGGGCGGGAACTCGTGCCGGGCGAGGTCGATCCTGGCCACGTCCAGGTTGGCGGCCCGGCGGGCGTCCAGGAACCGGGGGTCGATGTCGGCGGCGACGACCTGGCCGCCCAGGCACTGCTTCGCCAGCCAGTACGCCATCGACCCGGCGCCCGCGCCCATCTCCAGGCAGTGCCAGGAGGGCTGGATCGGCAGCGCCTCCAGGATCGCGATCGAGGTCGGGTCCATCGACCGCTCCAGGGCCCGCAGCCGGTCCAGTTCGGTCGGCAGGTCCTTGCTGAGCAGACCGGTGCGGTAGGAGTCGGCCGGCCGGTCGAGGTGTGCGCTGTCCATGGTGGTGCTCTCAGTTCCGAAGGGGGTGGGTTCGAAGGGGAGGTCAGTGGTGGCGGCCGGGTTCCAGCAGCCACCGGTGCACGGCGGTGGCCGTGGAGTCGGCGTTCTCGTTCATCAGCGACCAGTGGTCGCCCGGCACCTGGACGGTCCGGTGCGGGTGGTGCCACACCGTGCGCCAGTCCTCGTCGGTGAGCCAGTCGTCCTGCCAGTCGGGCACCGGGTCCAGCGCCCGCACCATCAGCATCGGGGTGTCCAGCCGGTCCGGCTTCCAGCCCTCGAACAGGTGCAGGTGGTGGGCCATCGCGGTGAGCTGGTCGTCCGTCATCAGCGCGAACGCCTGCTCGTCCAGCGCCATGCTGCGGAACAGCGGCCTGATCCGGGCCCAGGACCCCTCGGCCAGCGGCAGCGAGTCCAGCAGCACCACCCCGGCCGGCGCGGCGCCGAGCGCCTCCAGCCGGTCGGTCACCGCGTGCGCCAGGCAGCCGCCGGAGGAGTAGCCGGCCAGCGCGTACGGCCGGCCGCCGAAGTCCCGCCGTACGGTCCGCGCGTGCACCTCGACCACCAGGTCCCAGTCGGCGGGCAGCGCCTGGCCGTCACCGAAGCCGGGATGGGTGTACGCGTACACGTTGCGGCGGCCCGCCAGGTGCGACGCCAGCCGGGCGTAGTTGTGCGGCCCCGAGGGGGCGATGATCGGCGGCAGGCAGACCAGGTCCGGCAGCCCGGCCGGGCCCTCGGCCAGCCGGACCGGCGCGGGCCGCGACGGCAGCCGGTCGAGGCCGTGGAACACCGGGCGGATCCGGGCCGCCGCCGTCAGCAGCTCCATCCCGTCCAGGTACCGGTTGTCCTCGCAGGCCCGCCGGTAGAGCCGGCGGATGCTGCCCGACCAGCCCGCGCCCTGCTCCGGGCCGCCCGGATCGGCGCCGGCCGGGTCCTGCCCGGCCGGGGCGGTCGGCGCCGCCGTCCCGGCCAGCTCGGCGCTGAGGTGGCCGGCCAGGGCCCGGGGGCTCGGGTGCTCGAACACCATTGGGGTGGGCAGCCGCAGCCCGGTCGCCGCCGCCAGCTCCCGGCACAGCCGCACTGCGGCCAGCGAGTCGAAGCCCTGGTCGAGCAGGCTGCGGGCCGGGTCGACCTCCTCGGGGGAGGCGTGGCCGAGCAGCGCGGCCGCCCTGGTCCGGACCAGTTCCAGCAGCGCACCGGGCCGTTCGGCGTCGGAGAGCGCCGCGAAGTCCGGCGCGCCCGGCGCCGCCTGCGGTACCGCGGCGCCGGCCACCGTGGTGCCCGGGGCAGCATCCGAGGCCCGCAGCGCGTCGAACAGCCGGCTCGGCCGGGCCGCGGTGAAGGTGGCGGTGAACCGCTCCCAGTCCACCTCGGCGACGGTCGTCGTGCCCGCGCCCGCCGCGACCTCCTGCCAGAGTGCCGCCACGGCCGCCTCGGGCGCCATCGGCACCAGGCCGCGCCGCCGCAGCTGGTCGGCGACCGCCGGATCGGCGGCCATCCCCTCCTCGGCCCACGGACCCCAGGCGACGGAGGTGGCAGCCAGCCCGCACGCCCGGCGCCGCTCGGCCTGCGCGTCCAGGAAGGCGTTGGCCGCGCTGTACGCGGCCTGGCCGCCGCTGCCCCAGACCCCCGCGATCGACCCGAAGGTGACGAACGCGTCCAGCTCCCGCCCCGCCAGCAACTCCTCCAGGTGGACGGCGCCCGCCACCTTGGCCCGGACCACCTCGGCGAACTCGGCCGGCTCGGTCTCGGTGAGTGGGACGAACCTGCCGCTCACCCCCGCCGCGTGCACCACCGCCGTCAACTCCCCGGCCAGCGGCGCCAGCAGCGCCGCCAGCTCCTGACGGTCGGCCACGTCGCAGGCGGCGACCGTCACCCGCGCACCGAGCGCCGCCAGCTCGGCGGCCAGCCGGTCCGCACCGGGGGCGTCCGGGCCCCGGCGGCTGGTCAGCACCAGCCGCCGCGCGCCGTGCCGGGCAAGCCAGCGGGCGGCCCGGGCACCCAGCGCGCCCGTTCCGCCGGTCACCAGGACCGTGCCGCGCGGCCGCCACGGGTCCGCCGTCCCGGGCCCGGCCGGCAGCAGCCGCCGTACCCACCGGGCGCCCGCCCGCACCGCCACCTGGTCCTCGCCGCCGTCCGCCAGCACCGCGCACAGCTGGGCGAGGTCCTGCGCGGTGGGTTCGGCCGGCAGGTCGACCAGACCGCCCCAGCCGCCGGGCCGCTCCAGCCCCAGCGTCCGGCCCAGCCCCCAGTGCATGGCCTGCGCCGGATCGGGACCCGCCCCGCCCGCACCACTCGCCCCGCCCGCACCGACGGCCACCGCGCCGCCGGTCAGCCACCACGGCGGGCACGGCCAGCCGAGGTCCGCCAGCGCCTGCGCCAGCGTGACATTGGCCGCCAGACCGGACGGCAGCACCGGCTGCCCGGGGTACGGCGAGCCGTCCGCCGCCAGCAGCGACAGCACCCCGTCGAAGGCCGGACCGGCGGCCCGCGCCCGGGCCAGCCGCTCGGCCAGCCGCCCCCGGTCGTACGCCTCGCCGCCCAACGTCAGCAGCACCGGGCTCGCACCGGCCGCGGCCAGGCCCGCCACCACCGGGCCGGTGGTGGCCGCCGGGGCGCCCGCCGGCGCCACCACCAGCCAGCTGCCGCCGAGCGCGGCGGCCGGTGCCGCCGCCGCTCGCTGCCAGCCGACCCGGTACCGCCCGGGCGCGCCGCCGCCGACGGGCCGGCCGCCGCCGCGCAGCCGCGGCGGCTCCAGCCAGTACCGCCGCCGCTGGAACGCGTAGGTGGGCAGGTCGACCAGCGCGGCCCGGCCGCAGCGGGCGGCCCAGTCGACCGGCACGCCCGTGGCGTGCAGTTCGGCCAACGCCTCGGTGAGCGCGGCCGGTTCGGCGCGGCCGGGCTGCTGGGCGGCCACCAGGACCGGCGGGCTCTGCACACCGTGGTCGAGGCACTCGTGCCCGAGCGCGGTCAGCACCGGGGCCGGACCGAGCTCCAGGAAGTGCGAGGCGCCGCTGCGCTGGAGGGTGCGCATCCCGTCCAGGAAACGGACCGTGCCGCGCAGCTGCCGGGCCCAGTAGCCGGGGTCGGCCAGCTCGCCGTCGGTGGCGGGCCGCCCGGTGAGGTCGGAGACCACCGGGATCCGCGCGGGGTGCGCGGTGACACCGTCGAGCACCTCCCGGAACCGCGCCAGCGCACCGTCCATGTGCGGGGAGTGGAACGCATGGGCGACCCGCAGCAGGGTGGCCGGGCGGCCACGCCCGGCCCACTGCCCGGCGAGGTCGAGCACGCTCGCGCGGTCACCGGAGAGCACCGTGGCGGCCGGACCGTTGACGGCGGCCACCGCCACCAGGTGCTCGCGCCCGGCCAGCGACTCCCGGACCTCGGCCTCACCCGCGCGCACCGCCAGCATCGCGCCGTCCGAGCGGCAGGAGTGCATCAGCCGCCCCCGGGCCGCGACCACGGTGCAGGCGTCCTCCAGCGACCAGACCCCGGCCAGGTGGGCGGCCGCGATCCCGCCGACCGAATGGCCGAGCAGCAGGTCGGGCACCACCCCCCAGGCCTCCAACTGGCGGAACAGCGCCACCTCCAGCGCGAACAGCGCGACCTGCGCGTAGTCGGTGCGCTCCAGCAGCGCCGCCCCCGGCGTGTCGTCGGCGGCGAACAGCACCTCCCGGACCGGCCGCTCGGGGCGCGGGCCGGCGCCGCGGTCGAGCGCGTCGCAGACCGCGTCGAACGCCGCCGCGAACGGCCGGTGCGCGGCGTACAGTTCACGGCCCATCGCGGGCCGCTGGCTGCCCTGCCCGGTGAACACGAAGGCCAGCTTCCCGGCCCCGGCCGCGCTGCCGGTGAACAGGCCCGGCGCCGTCCGGCCCCGGGCCAGCGCGTCCAGCCGTTCCAGCAGCTCCGCCCGCCCGCCGCCGACCAGCACCGCCCGCCGGTCGAAGCGGCTGCGCCGGGCCAGCGTGAACGCCGTGTCGGCCGGGCCGGTCCCTGGCTCGCCGGACAGGTGGGCGTGCAGCCGCGCGGCCTGTCCGCGCAGCGCGGCCTCGTCCCGGGCGGAGAGCACCCAGGGCGGGGGAGGGGAGGCGGGCTGCTCGGCCGGCCGGGCGGCCGGCTGGGCGGGCAGCCGGGCCGGCGGCGGCGCCTGTTCGAGGATCACGTGGGCGTTGGTGCCGCTCACCCCGAAGGCGGAGACCGCCGCCCGGCGGGGGCGGCCGGTGGCGGGCCAGGGCCGGGCCTCGGTCAGTACCTCGACGGCGCCGGCCGTCCAGTCGACCCGGCGGGACGTTTCCTCCACGTGCAGGGTGCGGGGCAGCACGCCGTGCTGGAGCGCCAGCACCATCTTGATCACTCCGCCGATCCCGGCGGCGGCCTTGCTGTGCCCGAGGTTGGACTTCATCGAGCCGAGCAGCAGCGGCCGCCCGGGCGGGCGCCCCTGGCCGTAGGTGGCGAGCAGCGCCTGCGCCTCGATCGGGTCGCCGAGCGCGGTGCCGGTGCCGTGCGCCTCCACCGCGTCGACCTCGTGCGCGGCGAGCCGGGCGTTGGCCAGGGCCTGCCGGATCATCCGCTGCTGGGCCGGGCCGTTTGGCGCGGTCAGGCCGTTGCTGGCACCGTCCTGGTTGACCGCGCTGCCGCGCACCCGGGCGAGCACCGGATGCCCCTGCCGGCGGGCGTCGGAGAGCCGTTCCAGCACCACCACCCCGGCGCCCTCGGCCCAGCCGGTGCCGTCGGCCGCGTCGCCGAACGAGCGGCAGCGGCCGCTCGGCGACAGCCCGCGCTTGCGGCTGAACTCCAGGAACACCCCGGGCGTCGCCATCACCTGGGCACCGCCCGCCAGCGCCAGCGTGCACTCGCCGGCCTGCAGCGACCGCACCGCCAGGTGCAGCGCGACCAGCGAGGAGGAGCAGGCCGTGTCGACGGTCAGCGCGGGCCCCTCCAGGCCGAGCGTGTAGGCGATCCGGCCGGAGGCGGCGCTGGTCAGACTGCCCATCAGCAGGTGCCCCTCGTAATCCTCGGGCGCCTCGTACCAGCTCGGGCCGTAGTCCTGGTACGCGATGCCGACGAAGACCCCGGACCGGGTGCCCTTCAGCGAGCGCGGGTCGAGTCCGGCCCGCTCCACGGCCTCCCAGGAGGTCTCCAGCAGCAGCCGCTGCTGCGGGTCCATTGCGGTCGCCTCGCGCGGGCCGATGCCGAAGAACCCGGCGTCGAACTCGTCCGCGTCGTGCACGAAGCCGCCCTCGCGCGCGTACGTGGTGCCGGAGTGGGCCGGGTCCGGGTGGTAGAGCGCCTCCAGGTCCCAGCCGCGGTTGGCGGGGAACGGGCCGACCGCGTCCCGGCCCTCGGACAGCAACTGCCACAGCTCACCGGGGGAGCGCACCCCGCCCGGGTACCGGCAGGCCATCCCGACCACCACCACCGGGTCGTCCGGCCCGTCCCCGCCCTCGGCCGGCGGTGCCTCGGCCTCGGCCCGTTCGCCGAGCAGCTCGGCCCGCAGGTAGCGGGTCACGTCGTCCGGGGTCGGACAGTCGAACAGCAGGGTCGCCGGGAGCCGCAGCCCGGTCCGCGAGCCGAGCCGGTCCCGCAGCTCGGCCGCCAGCTGCCGGTAGACGCCGAGCCGGCGCCAGGGTTCCGAGCCCGCCACCCGGCGGTGCCGCTCGTGCCCGAGGACGGCGTTGACCTCGGCGGCCACCAGCTCCGACAGGAACGCCTCGCGCTCGCCGCCCGCCAGCCCGGCCAGCCTGTCGCGCACAACGCCCATCTCTCGAACTCCCTGGTTCATCTGATCCATCACTCGGGCAGGGCGCCCGGAGCCCCGCGCTGGGGCGCTCCGTCGACGAGACGTGGACGCTGTCCATTCGTCGGCTCAACGACCGGCCGCCCGCCAAGGCACGTGTACGGGCGGTTTTCGAACGTCGCGGTCACATCCGGGCGGCCCGGTACGTCAAGGTGGTGACCGACCACGACGAGGGGATGCGGACGATGGACGAGCACGACTGGCTGGCGGAGCGCTTCGAGGCCGAACGGGGCCGGCTGCGGGCGGTCGCCTACCGGATGCTCGGCTCGCTCAGCGAGGCCGACGACGCCGTGCAGGAGGCCTGGTTCCGGCTCGACCGCTCGGACGGCGACAGCATCGAGAACCTGCCCGGCTGGCTGACCAGGGTGGTGGCCCGGGTCTGCCTCGACATGCTGCGCTCGCGCACCTCCCGGCGCGAGGACCCGCTCGACGTCCACGTGCCCGAACCCATCCTGAGCAGCGCGGACGGCGTCGACCCCGAGCACGAGGCGCTGCTCGCCGACGCGGTGGGACTGGCCCTGCTGGTGGTGCTGGAACAGCTGGCGCCCGCCGAGCGGCTGGCCTTCGTGCTGCACGACATGTTCGCCGTGCCGTTCGACGAGATCGCGCCGATCGTCGACCGCACCCCGGCCGCCGCCCGCCAGCTCGCCAGCCGGGCCCGCCGCCGGGTCCAGGGCACCGACACGGTCCCGGACGACCCCACCCGGCAGCGGGAGGTGGTGGACGCCTTCCTCGCGGCCTCCCGCGGCGGCGACTTCGAGGCCCTGGTCGCGGTGCTCCACCCGGACGTGGTGCTGCGCGCCGACGGCGGGACGCTCGCGGCCGGCGCCTCCAAGCTGCTGCGCGGCTCCCGCGAGGTGGCGGCGCAGGCGCTCACCTTCAACCGGTTCGCGCGGTTCGCCCGTCCGGCGCTGGTCAACGGCACGGCGGGGATCGTCGCGGCGCCCGGCGGACAGCCGTACTCGGTGCTCGGGTTCACGGTGGTGGGCGGCCTGATCGTGCAGATCGACATCCTGGCCGACCCGGAGCGGCTCGCCAGGCTCGACCTGACCGTGCTCGACGACTGACGGACCGCCACCACCGCCCGCGGACCGGCGCGAGCAAGGTCCTGAGCTGCGGTCAGGGCGCCCGTGCGCCCGGCCGGGCCGCTCCCGGAGCGTTACGGGGATCCCCTAGGCTCTCCCCATGGCGTCTTCGGGGAACACGGGTACGGACGGGTACGGCACGGCGGTCGTGATCGGCGGGGGGCTGGCCGGTTCGCTGGCGGCCTGGGCGCTGCGCGGGACGGCCCGCCGGATCGTGGTGGTCGAGCGCGACCGCTACCCCGAGCAGCCGGCCGCCCGGTCCGGCACCCCGCAGGGCCACCACGCCCACCTGCTGCTGGAGGGCGGCCGCCGGGCGCTGGAGGAGATGCTCCCCGGCATCGGCGAGGAGCTGGACGCCCGGCAGGCCCGGCTGGTCGACGTGCCCGCCGACATGAACTGGCTCAGCTCCGCGGGCTGGATGCCGCGGTTCAGCACGGGCCTGGCCTTCGTCTCCTGCACCCGCCCGGTGCTCGACCACGCCGTACTGGAACGGGTCCGCACCGAGCCCTCGATCGAGTTCCTCGAGGGCACCGCGGTGCTCGGCGTGCTCGACGACGGCGCCGCGGTCACCGGCGTCCGGCTGCGGGCCAGGGGCGCGGCCGAGGACGAGGTCACCGAACTCCCCGCGGAACTGGTGGTCGACGCCGCCGGCCGCTCCTCCGGGATGCCGGGCTGGCTGGCCGCGGCGGGCCTCGCCACCGCGCCCGAGGAGCGGGTCGACCCCGGGGTGGCCTACTCCAGCCGGCTGTTCCACCGCCCGGCCGGCGCGGACCCGGACCAGCCCGCGGTCTACCTGCAGACCAAGGCGCCGGACCAGCCGCGGTTCGGGGTGCTGCTCCCGGTCGAGGGCGGGCGCTGGCTGGTCACCGTCGGCGGGATGCGCGGTGCGGAGCCCGCGCCCGGCGAGGCCGGGTTCGCCGCGGCGCTGGACGCGCTGCGCGACCCGATCCTGCGCGACCTTCTGGTGGACGCCGAACCGGCCGGCGAGGTCCGGGGGTTCCGCCCGGGGCCCGGGGTGCGCCGGCACTACGAGCGCAGCGCCCCGGAGGGCCTGGTCGCGGTGGGCGACGCGGCCTGCACCTTCAACCCGGTGTACGGACAGGGCATCTCCACCGCCGTGTTCGGCGCCCGGGCGCTGCGCGAGGCCGTCCGGGCCCACGGCATCGGCCGCGCGGGCGCCCGGGAGGCCCGCCGCAAGGTGGCGGCCGCGGCGGCCGACGCCTGGCTGATGTCCAGCAGCGAGGACGTCCGCTTCCCGGCCACCGAGGGCGGCCCGTCGGGTGCGGCGGTCCGGATCCAGCACCGCTACCTGGACCGGGTGATCGCCCGGGCGGCCGTCGACGAGAAGGTGTGTGCCGCCTTCGTCGCGGTGATGGGCCTCACCGAGGCGCCGACCACGCTGTTCCACCCGAAGGTGCTCTGGCCGGTGCTGCGCGGGGCGTGAGCGCCCGGCGGGCGCTCAGCGCAGGCCCGCGGCGACGGCGAGTTCGGCGGCCGCGGCCGCGGCCAGTCCGCCGGTCCACGGTTCGCCGTGCCCGGTGAGCACGGTCCCGGCGTCGAGCGCGGACATCACCCGCAGCGAGCGGAGCGCCTGCGCGCTGTCATGGGTGAAGGCCCGGCAGATCAGACAGGGCCCGACCCGGCCGCCCACGCTGTCGCTGGTGACCAGCGCGTCCCCGGTGAAGGCCACCGACCGGTCCGGCAGCAGCACCACCGAACTGCCCGCCGTGTGGCCCGGGGTGTGCACCACCAGCGGCCGGCCGGGCACGTCCAGCCGCTCGCCACCGGTGAAGGTCCGCGGCTCGGGGACGGCCCGGGTGCCGAGCGCCCCGAGCCGGGCCAGGTGCAGCGGCGCGGCGAGGGCGGCCGGGCGGCGCACCGCGTAGGCGGCGAGCGGGCGTTCGGGCTTCCAGTACCTGGCGGTGCGCAGCGGCGCCCGCAGGATCGGGGCGTCCGCCTCGTGCACCCAGACCTCCGCGCCGGCTTCGACGGCGACCCACCGGGCCGGCCCCAGGTGGTCGAGGTGCCCGTGGGTGACCACGACGGCCCGGATGTCGCGCACCGAGCGGCCGAGCCGGTCCAGCTCGGCGGTGAGCCGGGCCCGGTGCCCGGGCAGGCCGGCGTCGACCAGGGTCAGGTCGGTGCCGTCCTGGACCAGGTGGAAGTTGACGTGGCGGTCGCCGAGCCGGTGCACCCCGGTGGGCAGCGCGGTCGCGGGGGAGACGTTCATCGGGCGGCCGTCCGCAGGGCGCCGGCGTCGGCGAGGGTGACCGTGCAGCCGGCCGCCTCGACCAGGTCGGCGCCGAGCAGCGCCCGCGGGGTCCAGGCGCCCGGTTCGGCCCCGGCGGCCACCCGCAACGCGGTCTCGGCGGCGATCACGGCGGTGACCGCGAAACCTTCGCCGCAGCGCAGTTCGGCGGCCCTGACCCGGCCGGCGGCGTCCAGCGCCTCGGCCCAGGCGTGGGAGACGCCGTCGGCGGCCCGGTCCGCCCGGTCGCCCTGAGGCCGGCCCTCCCTGGGCACCGGCCGTCCTGGGCGCCGGGCGACCGGCGCGGACCTGGCGATCCGGTGAACATCATCCGAATCGATCTTCGGGCGCGCGGGCCGCTTCCTAGGCTTCGGGCGTCCTGCCGTCCGAAGAACCGAGAGTCCCGACCATGCTCTACCTCGCCCTCCTGCTGCTCGCCGCCGGCCTCACGCTGATCGTGCGCCGCCTGCGCGGGAACGCCGGCTTCCGCTTCGCCACCCTCACCCGGTCGCTGCTCACCGTCCTCGGGCTGCTGGCCGGCCTGTCCACCGCCGCGTACGTGGTCGAGCCGTACGAGGTGGCCGTGCCGACCACGCTGGGCCGGGTCGGCGGGACCTGGCAGCCCGGCCTGCACCTGAAGTCCCCGCTGACCGAGGTGACGGCCTTCTCCACCCGGCCGCGCGACCTCAACCTGACCGGCAACGACACCGTCGAGGTCCGTTCCTCCGAGGGCGGGGTGCTGTACGCCGACCTGACGGTGAAGTGGGCCATCGACCCGCAGCACACCCGGGCGCTCTACCAGCTGGCGGGCAGCTCGGACGCGGTCCAGCAGGGCCTGGTCCTGCCGGACAGCCGGGAGATCGTCCGCAACGTCTTCGCCAAGCACACAGGGGTCGAGGGCTACTCCTCGCAGCGGGAGGCGATCGGCACCGAGATAGCCGAGCTGGTCACCGACCGGCTGGCCCCGCGCGGCATCCTGGTGACCGCCGTCAACCTGCGCAACGTCCGGCCCTCCGACAGCCTGCAGCACGCGATCGACCAGAAGATCCAGCAGGACCAGGCGACCGCCCAGGCCCAGGCCGCGGTGCTCACCGCCAAGGCGGAGGCGGAGAAGCGGAAGATCGACGCGGACAGCACGGCGGCCGCCAACGCCGCCATCGCGGGCTCGCTGAACGACAAGATCCTGATGAGCCAGTGCATCGAGGCGTTCAAGGCCGCGGCCGAGAAGAACCCGGTCTACGCCAGCCCCTGCGGTTCGACCGGTACGCCCGTGATCGTGGACGGCACCAAGCGCTGACCCCGGCCCGCGCCCGGGGCCGGGCGGGCGCTCACTCCGCGGTGAGCGCCTGCCCGACCAGGGTCGCGGCGGCCGGCCGCGCGTAGTCGAAGGCCGCCGGGTCGTTGATCGAGGTCGCCAGCGCGGTCGCGCCCTCGAACAGGACGAACAGCCGGTGGCCGAGCTCCTCCGGGTCCGCCGCGCCGGCCTGGCGCGCGGTGTCGACCAGTCTGTCCAGGAACCCCTGCTTGTAGGCGTGGATCACCGCCCGGCCGGGGTGCGCGGGTTCGGTGAGCTCGACCGAGGCGTTGTGCATCGGGCAGCCCCGGAACGCCGCCCCCGGACGGTCGAAGAGCGCCACCAGCCGCTCGCCCGGCGCGAGTTCGGTGCGGTCCAGCCGGCGGTCGAGCAGCCGGCCGCTCTCGGTCATCCGCCGCAGGTACGCGGCGACCAGCTCGTCCTTGCTCTCGAACTGCTGGTAGAGGGTCCGCTTCGAGACGCCCGCGACCTCCACCACCTCGCCGATCCCGGTGGCGTTGATGCCGTGCCGGTAGAAGAGGGCCGACGCCGCGGCGAGGATCCGCTCGCGGGGCCCGTGGGTCGTCGCCGGTTGGTTGGCCATGGGTCCATGGTACCGACCGTTATCCCCGATGTGAAACGGTGCCCATTTCGCGCCGTGAGCCGGGTCACAACTTTCTGCGGTACCGATCGGTTTCCATTCGGTGTTAGCGTTCCTGAAAAGCCGGGACCATCGGGTGCCCTGCGGTGAACCAGCCTTGCTGCCAGCCGTGTTGTGCCGATCCACCCCGTCCCGGGGCTCGCATCCCCGGCATCGGGAACCCTTTCGAAAGGACCATCCATGACCAAGCTCGCGAATCCCGCCGTCGCGTTGGCCCCGCCACCGGCCCGGACGGCCGGACGCCGGGCCGGCTTCGTGGTCGTCTGCCTCGGCCAGCTGGTGATGTTCGTCAACATCACCCAGATCACCACCGTGCTGGCCCCGATCCAGCAGGACCTCGGGCTGTCCGGGTCCGCGCTGGTCTGGGTCGCCAGCATTTACTCGATGGTGCTCGCCAGCCTGGTCCTGTCCGCCGGTACGGTCGGCGACATCATCGGCCGCCGCCGGACCTTCGCCGCGGGCGCCGCACTGCTCGCGGCCGGCAGCCTTTCGGTCTTCCTCTCCTCCGGGGCGACCGGGGTCATCCTCGGACAGGCGGTCATGGGCGTCGGCGGCGCCATGGTCCTGCCCAACAGCCTCGCCCTGGTCACCCACGCCTTCCCCGACCCCCACCGGCGCACCTCGGCGGTCGGCATCTGGGTCGCCGTCTCCGGCGTCGGCCTGGCCGTCGGCCCGCTCGCGGCCGGCCTGATCCTGCAGCACCACTCCTGGCACGCGGTCTTCCTGGTCGACGTGGTGCTCGGCGCCGCCGTCCTGCTGCTCACCCCGTTCCTGGTCACCGAGAGCCGCAGCCCCGGACGGCACCTCGACCCGCCGGGCCTGGTCCTCGCCGTGGTCGCCATCGGCGCGCTCAACTACACCGTGATCGAGGGCGGCCACGGCGGCTACGGGCAGCCGAAGGCGCTCGGAGCGGCCCTGCTCGCGGCAGCGGCGCTGGCCGCCTTCATCGCGGTCGAGATCCGCACCCGCACCCCCATGCTGAACCTGCGGCTGTTCGCCGTACGCTCCTTCAGCGCGGCCAACCTGATCGCCTTCATCGCCCAGTACGGCTTCGTGGCGGTCGCGTTCGTCCAGGTGCTCTACTTCGAACGGGTCCGGCACGAGTCGATCCTCGCCACCGGCGTCCTGATGCTCTGGCTGATGGCCTCGTACGTGCTGGCCAGCCCGCTGTCCAGCCGGGCCGTGCGGCGGTTCGGCTTCCGCGCCACGCTGGCGGCCGGTGCGCTGCTCGCCGCCGCCGGCACCCTGCTGATGACCGGCCAGAGCGCCACCACGCCCACCCTGGTGGTCGGCGGGTGGATGGCCCTGTTCGGCACCGGCGCCGGCCTTCTGCTGCCGCCGAGCACCGCGGCGGCCGTGGTCAGCGTCCCGCACTCGGACGGCGGCATGGCCGGCGGCACGGTCAACCTGTTCCGCCAGGTCGGCGGCACGCTCGGGTCGAGCATCACCGGCACGGTGCTGACGGGCGGCGCCGCCGCCGGGTCCTTCGCCGGGGCGCTGCACACCGCGGTGCTGATCCCCGCGGTGGGTGCGCTGGCGGCCGCCGCCACCGCGCTCCTGTTCGTCCGCAACCGGCCCGCCGGGGGCTGAACGGGGGCGCTGAACTGGCTGGGCCGGGCGGTCGGCCGCCGCGGTGGCCGGGCCAACGCCCCGGTTGCCGGGCGCGATTGGGTGGCGCAGGGTGAGTTCCGCGGACCGCGGGCCGCTCCGGCGCGGCCCGGCTATCCCGAACCATTGACTGTCGTCACCGGCGCGGCATACTTGCCTCACTCCCTGCTGAGCCGAATGAGGTGCCGCCCGTGGAGCTGACCCGTTCCGCCCATGTCGACACGTTCTGCCGCGACCGGCTCCCGCCGCCCGAGCAGTGGCCCGAGCTGGTGTTCGACCTCCCGGAGCTGGCCTACCCGGCACGCCTCAACTGCGCCAAGGTCCTGCTCGACGACACCGTCGACCGCCACGGCCCCGACCGCCGCTGCTTGCTCACCCCCGCCGACCACTGGACCTACGGCGAACTCCGCCGCCGCGCCGACCAGGTGGCCCAGGTCCTCACCGAGGACCTGGGCCTGGTCCCCGGCAACCGGGTCCTGCTGCGCGGCCCCAACAACCCCTGGCTGGCCGCCTGCTGGCTGGGCGTCCTGAAAGCCGGCGCGGTCGTCGTCACCACCATGCCGCTGCTGCGCGCACCCGAACTCGCCGCCCTGCACGGGATCAGTGCCCCCGTCGTCGCCCTCTGCGACCACCGCTACCTCGACGAGGCCACCGCCGCCGGGCTCCCCGGCACCCGGATCCTCCCGTACGGCGGGCCCGGGCCCGAGGACCTGACCGCGCGCTGCGCCGCCAAGAGCGGGCGCTTCACCGCCGTCGACACCGCCGCCGACGACGTCGCCCTGATCGCCTTCACCTCCGGCACCACCGGCCGACCCAAGGCCACCCTGCACTTCCACCGCGACGTGCTGGCCAACGCCGACACCTTCTCCCGGCACATCCTGCGGCCCGGCCCCGACGACCTCTTCGCGGGCACCCCGCCGCTCGGCTTCACCTTCGGCCTCGGCGGGCTGGTGGTCTTCCCACTGCGGGCGGGCGCGGCCACGCTGCTGCTGGAGCAGGCCACCCCCGAGCAGCTCGCCGAGGCGGTCGCCGCACACGGGGTGAGCGTGCTGTTCACCGCACCCACCGCCTACCGAGCGATCCTCGCGGCCGGCCTGGCGGACCGCCTGAGCGGCCTGCGGCGCTGCGTCTCGGCGGGCGAACCGCTGCCGACGGCCGTCTGGGACACCTTCCACCGGGCCACCGGGCTGCGCCTGATCGACGGCATCGGGGCCACCGAACTGCTGCACGTCTTCATCTCCGCCGCCGACGGCGACATCCGCCCCGGCGCCACCGGCCGCCCGGTGCCCGGCTACCGGGCCGCCGTTCTCGACGACCTCGGTGCCCCCGTACCGGACGGCCAGCCGGGCCT
>NZ_JBEZIR010000108.1:0-31077 GCF_040651175.1 Kitasatospora sp. NPDC048540 | reverse complement strand
AGCTTCCCCTTCGCGTGCTGCGCCTCGGTGGCCTTCTCGCTCGGGCCACGGCGGACCTGCTCCCGAAGGTCGTGCAGCTCGGCCACCCGACCCCGCACATCGGCGGGAACGATCTCCAGCTCATCAAGGATGTCCATGCGGCGGACGGTAGGAACGGCATCTCGCGCCGCACTCGTCCCGTACTGGACAACCGGTGGAGACCGGCTCGGATCACGGCACGGACCAGCCGGGAAGCGGTCGTACCGGAAACACGAACAACGGGTGGCCGAACGTCGAACACGGGCTAGCCGACGACGTGCTGCAGCTCCATCGACAGCTCGGCGCCGGCCAGGTCGAGCCTGGTGTCGGCGGCGAGCACCGCGGCGTGCAGCCGCTGCAGCCGGGCCGACGGCTCGATCCCGAGCTCACCGACCAGCGTGGAACGCAGCCGCTGGTAGGTCTCCAACGCCTGCCAGGACCGCCCGGAGCGGTACTGCGCCAGGATCAGCTGGGCGTGCAGGCCCTCGTGCATCGGACGCTGCGCGGTGAGCATGGTCAGCTCGCTGAGCAGGATGGCGTGCCGGCCGAGCCGCAGGTCGGCCGAGATCCGGCTCTCCAGCGCGCCGAGCCGGGCCTCCTCCAGCTGCAGCACCTCTATCTCCAGCACCCGGCCGACCTGGATGTCCACCAGGGCCGGCCCGCGCCACAGCGCGAGCGCCTGGCCGAGCAGCTTGGAGGCACTCAGGTCGTCGTGCGCGGCGAGCGCCGTCCGCCCGAGGGCCAGCAGCCGCTCGAACTCCGAACTGTCCACCTCGCCGGGCTGCACGTCGAGCAGGTAACCGCCGTACCGGGTGACCAGGATCTCCTTGGCCGCCTGGGGCTGCTCGGCGTGGAAGGCCGTCCCGAGCTTGCGGCGCAGCTGCAGGATGTACGTCTGGAGCGTGGTGGAGGCGCTGCGCGGAGGCTGGTCACCCCAGATCTCCTCCATCAGCGTCGGCACCGTCACCACCTGGTTGGCCTGAAGCGCCAGCAACGCCAGGATCTGGCGCGGCTTGGCGGCACTTGGTGCGAAGGAGGTCTCCTGCTCCTGCGCGACGAACGGGCCCAGAAGGTTGATCTGCATGGATCCGCCTCCCTTCCATTGCTGGGCGCCACCGGGGACTCACTCCGGAGAGCGTCGCACGCGGCGGGTGGCCGGCAACAGTGAGATCCTCACGGATCGGGCGGGAATCGCAGCACGCGTCCGCCATGGGATTCTCACACCACGCGCATGACGGATCCACTGTCCACGGCGGGGTCGGATCACACAGACTTCCGTGCCGTACCCATTGTGAGCACAGGCCATCCCTAACACCGGAGTAGCTCCCGTGACCGCACTCGCCGTTCCAGCCGCACCGTCCAGCACCTGCCTCGAGCGCGACTGGCGTTTCGCCGAACTGGTCATCGCCGCCCATCTCGACCCGGCCCTCCGCTACCGGTACGACGCCGAACCGGCGCCCGTGCTGGCCGAATTCGGCATCCACCTGCCGCTCGACACACCGGCCCCCGCCCTCGGCAACCCCGGCGGCGCCCCGCTGACCATCGAGAACCTGAACGACGTGACCATCCTCCCCGACCTCACCTTCTGCACTCGCCAATGAGAGCTGCGTCGGAGAACGGGGCGCCGGCCACGGCCGGCCCGCAGGTCCTGGCGTTCCGACGCCACCTGCGGGCCGAGGTCGTGGCCGGTGAGGGGGCGTACCTGATATCCGAGCGGGGCACCACCCGCCTGCGCGGCCCGCACGTCGAGGCCGTGGCACCACTGCTCGACGGCACCCGGGACCTTCCCTCCCTGCTGCGGGAGGCCCAGGGCCTCGCCTCCGCGGCGGAGATCGGCGAGCTGCTCGGCTCGCTCTCCGCCGCGGGGCTGGTCTGCTACCGCCCGGCCGACCAGCCGGGCCGGGACCCGCGGGCCGAAGCGTTCTGGGAGCTGGCCGGCCTCGACGGCACCAGCTCCTCGGCCCGGGTCGGGGCGGGCCGGGTCAGGATCCTGACGGTCGGCCAGGACGACGAGGCGGCGGTCCGCCCGGCCTTCGAGGCCGCCGGACTGCGCTGCGTCGGCCCCGGCGGGCCCGGGGCCGCCGAACTGACCGTGGTGGTCTGCGACGACTACCTCTCCCCCGTGCTGCGCCGGATCGACCTGGCCCAGCGCGCCGCCGGACGGCCCTGGCTGATCGCCAAGCCCACCGGCTCGGTGGTCTGGTCGGGCCCGGTGCTCGACCCGGCCGCCGGTGCCTGCTGGCAGTGCCTGGCCCACCGGCTGCGGGCCAACCGGGTGCACGAGGTGACCGTCCAGCACGCCCTCGGCATGTCCGAGCCACCGCTCGGCCCCGAGGCCTCGCTCGGCGCCACCCGCGCCATCGGCCTCCAGCTCGCCGCCCTGCAGGCCGCCAAGTGGCTGGCCGGGAAGACCGGTTCGGAGCACCAGGAGATCCACACCCTGGACACCCTGAGCCTGCGGGCCGAGCAGCACGCGGTGGCCGGCCGCCCGCAGTGCCCGGTCTGCGGCACCCCGGGCGCGGGCCCGTCCCGGATGCTGCGGCCGGTGGTGCTGCGCCCGGCGCGCAAGCACTCGCTGACCGGCAACGGCCACCGGCACCTCACCCCGCAGCAGGTCCTCGACCGCTACGGCCACCTGGTCAGCCCGGTCTCCGGGATCGTCCAGCAGATCACCCGCGCCGAGGCGCCCGCCCTGCTGCACTCCTACACCGCCCGTACCTGCACCGTGCCGGACGGCCGGGCCCCGCTGCGCCGCGAGAGCGGCGGCAAGGGGGTCACCGAACTCGACGCCAGGGTCAGCGCGCTGTGCGAGGCGCTGGAACGGGAGTCGGGCCGGCTGCACGGCGACGAGCCGAGGATCCGTGACAGCCTGCACGGCCTCGGGGAGGCCGCCGTCCACCCCAACCGCGTCCAGCTCTACCACGAGCGGCAGTACCGGGACCGGGCCTGGTGGAACACCGCGCACGGCAGCTACCAGCAGGTCTGCGAGCCGTTCGACGAGCGGGCACCGGTCGACTGGACCCCGGTCTGGTCGCTCACCGGGCAGCGGCAGCGGCTGCTGCCGACCGCGATGCTGTTCTACGGCTCGGCCCACCCGGGCGACGGCGCCCGCTACGCCCGCGCCGACTCCAACGGCTGCGCCGCGGGCGGCACCCTGGAGGACGCCGTGCTGCACGGCTTCCTGGAGCTGGTGGAACGGGACGCGGTCGCCCTGTGGTGGTACAACCGCACCCGCCAGCCCGGGGTGGACCTGGCCGCGCTGAACGACCCCTGGATCGCCGAGGTGTCCCGGCTGCACCGCCGCCAGGGCCGCGAACTGTGGGCGCTCGACCTCACCGCCGACCTCGGCGTCCCGGTGGTGGCCGTGCTCTCCCGCCGGGTCAAGGGGCCGACCGAGGACATCGTGTTCGGCTTCGGCGCCCACTACGAGTTCCCGCTCGCGGTGCGCCGGGCCGTCGCCGAGGTCAACCAGCTGCTGCCGGCGGTCGCCCCGGCCGAACCGGGCGGCCCGCCGCGCTACTCCCTGCAGGACCCGGCCGCGCTGCACTGGTGGCGGACGGCGACCGTCGCCCGCCACCCGTACCTGCTGGCCGACCCGGCGCAGCCGCCGGTCCGGCCGCGGGACCGTCCCTCGCCGGCCGGCACCGACCTGCGCGCGGACGTGGAGACCGCGGGCGAACTGCTGCGCCGGCACGGCATGGAGCTGCTGGTGCTCGACCAGACCAGGGCGGACATCGGGCTGCCGGTGGTCCGGGTGATCGTGCCGGGACTGCGGCACTTCTGGGCCCGGTTCGCGCCGGGCCGGCTGTACGACGTACCGGTCCGGCTCGGCCGGCTCGCCGGGCCGACCCCGTACGAGCGGCTCAACCCGGTGCCGCTGTTCGTCTGATCCCTGCCCGGCGAACTTGGGCCCCCTGGAGGCGAGTTGCCCGATCGGCGGTATCGTCGGGTCGGTTCGTGTGAGACTCGAGCGGTGCTCGACCGGCACGCCCGATAGTGGTCATCCGCATACTGTCTAACCCGGAGAGCCCCATGGACCTACCGGCCCGAGGCTCCGCGCCGGAGCTCCAGCGTCTCTGGTCGCTCCGCGAGGACGTGGACGTCGAGTTCGAGGGGCCGAGGGGCGACGCGGTACTGCGCAACCGCTGGACCACCGTGCGGCTGGCCCGGCCCGACCGGGCCGGCCGCGAGGCGCTGCGCCGGATGACCTTCGGGCCGATCTCGCTCGGCAACATCCTCCGGGACGCGGAGAGCGGCGCCCCGGCGCGGCTGTCCGCCCTGCTCGGCCGGATCCAGCACCTGACGATCCGGTCGGTCGGGCTCACCGACAGCGAACTGCCGCTGCTGTCGGTCGTGCCGATCTCGCCGGCGGCCGTCCTCGAACCGGTGGAGCTGCGGCCGGACCAGCCGATCCGGCTGTCCCGGTTCGCCGTGCTGTCCGGTTCGGGGGCGGGCCTGACCGTGGAGTCCCCGCTGTCGCTGTTCCGGGTGGCCGCGCACCGCCCGGCGGTGGCGGGGCTGCTCGGCGCGCTCGGCTGGACCACCACGCTGGCCGAACTGACCGCGGCCCAGCCGTTCCCGTCTGACGCCGTCCGGGAGATGGCCGGCCATCTGCTCGGCGCGGGCCTGGCGGTCGCCGGGACGCCGGGGCGGGGCGGCGGCCCGGCGGAGTTCACCGAGGACTCCGACCCGGTGCTGTCCCTGTGGTCCCCGGTGGACCTGCTCTTCCACACCCGCAGCACGATCGGCCGGCACGACCACGACTTCGGCGCGACCTTCGCCCACGCGGGCCGGGTCGCGCCCGAGCCCGCGGTCCGGCCCGCCCCCGAGGGCCCCCGCTTCACCCTGCCGCGCCCGGCCGCGGACGGCCCCGCCACACCGCCGCTGGGCGCCGTCCTGGAGCGGTCGGCCCCCGAGCCGGACTGCGCCGACCCGGTGGCCACGCTCAGCCTGGAGCAGCTCGGCGAGCTGCTCTACCGCTCGGCCCGGGTCCGCTCGGTCGGCAAGGACCCGTCCGGGCCGCCCGACTACGAGGTCAGCGACCGGCCGTACAGCAGTTTCGGCGGTACCCATCCGCTGGAGCTGTACGTCACGGTGAACCGCTGCCGCGGCCTGCCGCCGGGGGTGTTCCACTACGACCCGGACGGGCACCGGCTGACCCTGGTGAGCGACGACCGCGAGGTGCTCGCCAAGGTGCTGTCCTGTACCAGGGTGTCGGCCGGGCTGGCCGGGGCGCCGCCGCTGGTGATCACGCTGACCGCGCGGTTCGCCAGGACCGCCTGGAAGTTCAGCGGGCAGAGCTACGCGCTGGTGCTCCGGGAGACCGGCGCGGCCCTGCAGACCCTGGAGCTGACCGCGGCGGCGATGGGTCTGGCGACGGCCTCGCTGGCGGCGGCCGACATCTCGGCGGGGGCGCGGGTCGCCCGGCTCGACTGGCGCGCCGAGTCCTCGACCGGACAGTTGGTGGTCGCACCGGCGGCCGCGCTCCCCGCCGCCGCCAACCATCCCTGGAACTACGGTGCCTGACCGCCACTCACCCCGTACGCTCAGTCCTCAGTTGTGTCTGATCGGAGGACCTGGACCCGTGGCGAGAGACGAGTTGGCCGGTGACGAGGCAGCCCGGCCCGAACCCGCACCGCTGTTCGCGCTCGGCATCCTCTACACGGCGCTGCTCGCCTACCTGGTGCAGGTCTCGGTCAACCTGAGCGTGCTGCCGCTGGCCACCACCAGCATCGTGCTCGGGATCGTCTGCTTCGTGGCGATCTGCTGCTGCCAGCTGGTCCACGCGCTGCCCCAGGCCAAGCAGGTCCGGCGAAGATACGGCCGGGTGACGCTGACCGTGCAGGCGCTGCTGACCTACCTGCCGATCCTGGTCTTCGGCGCCATCTGGGGCGCCGCCGGCGGCTTCCTGGCCGCCTCGGGACTGATGCTGCTGGAAGGACTCTGGGCCTGGGTCTGGTACGCCGGGGTGGTGCTCTCGATGGCGGGCGTGGCGGTGGCGTTCCAGCTCCGTCCGGTGGAGGTGGTGTACGTCGCGGTCTCCACCCTGCTGTCCGGGCTGATGATGTACGGGCTGAGCCGGCTGGTCACGCTGGTGGTCGAACTGCACCGGGCGCGCGGCCAGCTGGCCCGGCTGGCGGTCGCCCAGGAGCGGCTGCGGTTCGCCCGGGACCTGCACGACCTGCTCGGGTACAGCCTCTCCGCGATCACCCTGAAGAGCGAGGTGGCGATCCGGCTGGTGCACAACAACCCGGGGCGGGCGGTCGACGAGCTCACCTCCGTGCTGGGGATCTCCCGGCAGGCGCTGTCGGACGTGCGGGCGGTCGCCCGGGGCTACCGCGACATGTCGCTGGCCGGGGAGGCCGAGTCGGCCCGGGGCATGCTGGAGGCCGCCGACATCGCGGTGGAGACCCGGATCGAGTGCGCCGACCTGCCGGGGGTGGTCGACACCACGCTGGCCACCGTGCTGCGCGAGGCGGTGACCAACATGCTGCGGCACAGCAAGGTGGAGCGGTGCCGGATCGAGGTGAACGAGGCCGGGCCGGACATCCGGCTGCGGATCGTCAACGACGGCGTGCCCGAGCGCCAGCGCCAGCGCGCCCGGGTGGTGGGCCAGTTGCCGATGCCGCGGGCGGCCGGCGAGGAGGGCGGCAGCGGTCTCGGGAACCTGGAGACCCGGCTGGCCGCGATCGGCGGCACGCTGACCGCCGGCGTCCAGCCGGACGGCACCTTCCAGGTGGTGGCGCTGGTGCCGCTGGCCCAGCAGACCGACCTGCGCAGCGTCTCCTGACGCCCCGCCGCGGCCGTCCGGGCCGGCGGCGCTCAGCTCAGCCAGCCCGCCTCGTCCGCGATCCGGATCGCGTCCACCCGGTTGCGGGCGTTCAGCTTGGTGACGATGTTGGTCAGGTAGTTGCGTACGGTGCCCGCCGACAGGAACAGCCCGGCGGCGATCTCGGTCACCTCGGCGCCCTGCGCGGCCATCCGCAGCACCTGCACCTCCCGGTTGGTCAGCGGGCTGTCGCCCGAGTCCCAGGCGGCCATGGCGAGTTGGGGGTCGATCACCCGCTCGCCGGAGGCGATCTTGCGGATCGCCTTGGCCAGTTCCTCCGGCGGCGCGTCCTTGAGGATGAAGCCGGAGACCTTGGCCGCCATCGCCCGGCGCAGCGTGCCGGGCCGGCCCAGGCTGGTCAGGATCAGCGCCCGGCAGGAGGGCAGCCGCTCGCGCAGCATGGTCGCCGCGGTCAGGCCGTCCACCCCGGGCAGGTCGATGTCGAGCACCGCGATGTCCGGGCGGTGGGCCAGGGCCTGCGGCAGGATCTGGTCGCCGTGGTCGACCTCGGAGACCACCTCGATGTCCGGTTCCATGCCTAACAGCGCCACCAGCGCCCCCCGGACCATGTTCATGTCCTCGGCGAGCAGTATCCGAATCACTTGGCCCGGGCCCCCGTCCGCGCACCGGCTCACAGAGTCAGCCTCCGATACCGGTACAGCTTCGAATCGGTCTGGCTCTGTGTCCTGCCAGAGGTGCGATTCTAGTCAGGAGATCGCGGCAAGCAACCTTCTGATCACACTCCGGAAGCTAACCGGGGCGGACCGGGCCGATCAGGGCGTCGACCAGGCCGTCGTCGAGCATGGTGGCGGCGGCGATGTCCGGGGTCTCGTCGAAGCCCGCGTCGAACAGCGCGACGCTGACGGTGTAGCCGGTGACCGCCCAGGTGCCGAAGCTCCACTCGCCGCCGGTGCCCGGGGAGCCGTCCGGCCGCAGCACCTGGACCGGTTCGTCCTCGCCGGGGAAGCCGAACTCGGTGAAGCGGAACCGCAGCCCCTGCCCGATCGCCTTGCTGTACGCCTCCTTGAGGGTCCACAGCCGCACCAGCGCCGGGTTGCGCCGCTCCGGCTCCAGCAGGTCCAGCTGGGCGGCCTCGTGAGGGGTGCAGATCTGCCTCTCGGCGCCGGTGCCCAGCAGCAGCCGGTCCTCCAGTTCGGCGTCCACCCCGATCCAGCCGCGTCTGGTCAGCCCCACCACCAGCAGGTCCTCGGTGTGGCTGAGGCTGATGTCCACCTGGTCGCAGCCGCGCAGGTACGGGCGGCCGCCGAGCTTGTAGGCCAGGTCGACGGTCTCCGGCGGCGCCTGGAGGGCGGCACCGGCCGCGGTCTTCAGCAGCAGCCGGGAGGCCAGGAAGCGGCCCCGCACCTGGTCGTGGGACATCGCCTGGTAGCGGGCCCAGTCCCGGCCGAGGACCGCCCGGTCGCCCGGGTAGTCCTCGCCGGCCGGCTCGGCGGCGGGCCCGCCGGCCGGCCGGTCGCCGGGCATCCAGTCGCCGAGGGTGGCGACCAGGACGGCGCTGCCGCGCCGGGCGAGCGACTCCCGGACGTCGTCCCAGCCGCCGTCCGGACCGCGGTACACCGGGATCGGCCGCCCGATGGCCGCACTCGGCCCCCGGACCGGCATCACGGTCGTGCCTCGGCGGCCAGCTCGGCGAGGTACTCGGCCAGCGTCGAGCAGTTCACCAGGCTGTCCACCATCTCGGCCAGCGACAGCTCGCCGAGTTCCGGGAAGCGCAGCTCGATCCGGTACTTCAGCTGCATCAGCATCACCGAGTCGAAGCCCAGGTCGTCGTAGAAGCGGGCGTCCACCGGCACCGCGGCGTGCCCTCCGCCGAGCACGGCGGCGGCCTCCCGGACGATCTCGTCCACCAGCTCGGCCGGCCGTTCCAGCACCACGCTCATCGTCCGCTCCCTGTCCGCAGGTCGGTTGTCATCTGTGGCTCCTGATCGCTGTCAGCCGGCCGGCACGGCGGCGGTGGGGTCGTCGTAGAGGTCGAAGCTGCCGCCCATCCGGTAGCGGCGCAGCAGTTCGTCCAGGACCGCGGTCTCGGTGCCCGGCGCGGGCCGGCCGGCGAGGCCGAGGCCGAGCCGGCGGCAGATCCGCAGCAGGGCGAGCACCACCCACTCCGGGCGGGCCAGGAACTGGTCGGGGCCGCAGTTCTGGTGGCGCCAGACGCCGAGTGCGGAGGCGGCCGCCAGCAGCAGCGAGTACCGGTCCATCAGCGCGTAGCTGCGCGGGTCGGCCAGGTCGTCGCGGCGGCGGCCGGCCAGCGCGCGGGCGGCGGAGCGCAGTTCGTGCAGTTCGGCGCCGAGGGTGCGGACCAGGGTCTCCAGGACCTCGCGGTACTCCCCGGCCGCGGTGACGGCGGTCGATCCGGCGGCGAAGTCGGCGAGTTCGGCGAGCAGCGGATCGCCGGTGCCGGCCACCCCGAGCCGGCCCGGGTCGAACGCCGGCAGGTCGTCGCGCAGCCGGAACAGGCCGGGCGCCGGGGCCGGTTCGGCCAGCCAGGCGTGTTCGGCCAGCACCGGCAGCCGCGGGATCACGGTGGACTGGCAGGCGGCGGTGCCGGAGTGGCCGAGGCTGGTGATCGGCAGGTCGCGGACCTGCTTCTGGAAGATCCCGTAGGCGCCGGAGCGCTCGTACAGGCTGGAGCCGAGCAGCACCGACAGGTCGTAGACGGTGTCGCTGAGCAGGATCGGCAGCAGGTACTTGGTCGCCGCGGCGTACACCCCGGTGGCCTCCGGGTGCAGGTGGGCGGCGCGGGTGCTGGTCAGCGCGAGGCTGTCGCAGACCAGCAGGTCGGCGAAGGAGCCGGCCAGGCTGGCCTTGGCCTGCGGGTTGCGCAGCACCGGGCGGCCGTTGACCCCGCGGTCCAGCGCGAACCGCAGTGCGGTGCGCAGCGCGGTGTCGACGCCGGCCAGCACCATGGAGGGCAGCACGCTGCGGGTCAGCTGGAACGAGCTGAGGGCCAGCTGGACGCCGTCGCCCCAGCCGCCGAGCAGCGCGTCCCGGGGGACCGGGCAGTCGGTGAAGGCGAGCCCGCTCATGGTGCAGCCGCGCAGTCCGACGGTGGGGAAGCGGTCGAGGTCACGGACCCGGTCGCGGGGCAGCGTGGCGCGCTCCAGCAGGACGGCGGAGTGGCTGCGGCTGCCGGGACGCTCGTCGGTGCGGCAGAAGACCACCAGGGCGGCGGCGTGCTCGGCGTTGACGATGACCCGCTTGGCGCCGTCCAGCCGCAGCCCGTCCTCGTCCTCGGTGAGGCCGAACTCGTCGCGCAGGAAGGCGTTCCCGTGGGCGAGGTCGCGGTAGGCGACGGCGACCCGGCCGCCGCCGAGCAGCAGCTCGGCGGTGCGGCGCTGCTGCTGCTCGGTGCCGGCCGCCCAGACCGAGACGGCCGCCAGGAAGGAGCCGGCGCCGAAGCCGACGCCCAGCGAGGGGTCGCGCCGGAAGACCGGGCGCAGCATCCGGGCGAGCAGGTCGACCCGTTCGAAGCGGCCGCCGAACCGCTCCGGCACGAACTCCGCGGCGAGCCCGAGGGTGTGCAGCAGCCGCACGGTCTCCTCGGGGAGTTCGCTGCGGTCGTCGGCCTCCAGGACGGCCCGGTGGCCGTGCGGGTTGTCCGGGTCCCAGGGGTCGCCGAGGGCGCTCTCCAGTTCGTGGATCCGGCGGGCGGCGGCGGTCTCGGCGGAGCGGGTGCCGACGGCGGTGGTCATCGTGCGGCCTCCGTCCGCTCGGGTCCGCCGGCCACCAGGGCGGCCACCGCGGGTTCGACGACCTGGTGCAGGGCCTGCAGCCGGCCGGAGAGGAAGAGTCTGCGCATGGTGCCCCGTTCGAGTTTCCCGCTGGTGGTGCGCCGGACGGTGCCGGGCCGCACCAGCAGCACGTTGCCCGCCCGGACCTCGAACTCCCGGGACACGCACTGGCGGACGCTCATGTTGAGCCGGGCCAGGTCGACGTCGAAGCGGCCGCCGGTCCGCACCTCCTGCACCACCACCACGTGCGGGCGGCCCGGTTCGACCTCGAACACCACGCCGGGTCCGAAGGAGCTGCTGATCTGCTGCACGGCGCGTTCGATGTCCTGCGGGTAGAGGTTGCGGCCGGCCACCACCAGCAGTTCCTTGATCCGGCCGGTGACGAACAGCTCGCCGTCGCGGAGCACCCCGAGGTCGCCGGTGCGCAGGTAGCCCTCGTCGCCCTCGGCGGTCACCGCCCGGAAGGTCTCGGCGGTCTCCAGCGGGCGCTTCCAGTAGCCCTGGGCGATGCCCTCGCCGCGCAGCCAGATCTCGCCGACCTTGCCCTCCGGCAGCACCCGGCGGCTGGCCGGGTCGACGATCCGCAGGGTGAGCGCGTCCGGCGCGGGCCGCCCGCAGCTGACCAGGGTGCGGGCGGGCCGGCCCGGCACCGGCTGGACGAACTGGTGCTTCTCCAGCGAGGCCGCGTCCACCACCCGCTCGGACGGGGCGGTGGCGTGGCCGCTGGGCCGGGCGGTGGCCAGCAGGGTGGCCTCGGCGAGGCCGTACGCTGGGACGAAGGCGGCGGCCCGGAAGCCCACCGGGGCGAAGCGCTCGGCGAAGGCCCGCAGGGTGTCGGCCCGGACCAGTTCGGCGCCGCTGACCGCGGTGGTCCAGCGGGACAGGTCGAAGTGGGCCAGGTGCCGGTCGGCGATCCGGCGTACGCACAGCTCGTAGCCGAGGTCGGGCCCGCCGCTGACGGTGATGCCGTACCGGGTGATCGCCTCCAGCCAGCGGGCCGGGCGGCGGATCAGCAGGTCGGTGGGGAGCAGCACGCCGGTGCCGCCGAGCCACAGCGGGTGCAGCAGCTGGCCGACCAGCCCCATGTCGTGGTGGTACGGCAGCCAGCCGCCGACCGTGGACTCGGGTCCGGTGCGCAGCACGGCCCGGATCGCCCGCTGGTTGGCGAGCAGGTTGCGGTGGGTCACCATGACGCCGCGCGGGTCGCGGGTGGAGCCGGAGGTGTACTGGAGCATCGCCAGCGTGTCGCCGTCGGTGTCCGGGCGCCGCCAGTCGCCGGCGTCGGGCAGTTCGGTGCCGTCCAGGGCGAGGCAGGCGACCTCGCCGTGCCCGGCCACGGCGGCCATCAGGGAGATGTCGGGGGCGTGGCCGCGGTCGGTGAGGATCAGCCGGGGCGCCGCGTCCTTGATCATTCCGAGGGTGCGCTCGTCGTTGCCGCGGCGGCCGTTGGGCGCGGGCCCCGGGACGGCGACCACACCGGCGTACAGGCAGGCCAGGAAGGAGACGGCGAAGCGCTCGGCGTCCGCCTGCAGGATCAGCACCCGCTCCCCGGCCAGCCGTCTGTCCTGCAGCCAGGCCGCCAGCCGGCGGGCCGCGGTGTCCAGCTCGGCGTAGTCCATCCGGCGCTCGGCCAGCCGGTACTCGCGCCGGGCCGGCGCCGGGTGGTCGATCCCGGCCGGCACCGCCAGGGCGGGCAGCCTGACCTGGCGGGCCGCGGTGGGCCCGGCCGGCTCCTCCCGCAGGAACACCAGGGCGTCCTTGTCCGACTGCTGCTCGGCGTGGTGCAGCAGTACGTCGGTGAAGGTGCTCTCGTTCTCCGACATCGCTTCCCTCCTTGGCCGTGGTGTCCGGCGCGGCTTGTCAGGCCTGCGCTGCGCACCGGCAGCCCGCCCCGTTGGGGGTCAGGATCAGCGCAGGTGCTAGAGCGACTCTCGACTGCGGGGCGGGCCCGGGTGGACGGGGCCGCGGCGGCGCCCGGCGTTTCGCCGAGGGGCTGTTGACGGTGCATGAGCCGTAGCCCGGTTGCGGGTGCCACGGCCCGGCCGAACCATGGAGAGGTGCCCGGATACCTGCGCTACCCCCACCTGCGCGGCGGCCTGCTGACCTTCACCGCCGAGGACGACGTCTGGGCGGCGCCGCTGGCGCCGGACGGCGAGGTCGGCCGGGCCTGGCGGATCAGCTGCGACCGGACCCGGGTCAGCCACCCGCGGCTGTCACCCGACGGCACGGTCATCGCCTGGACCAGCTGGCTGGCGCTGGTGCCCGAGGTGTGGACCGCGCCCGCGGCCGGCGGCGAGGCCGTCCGGCTGAGCCACTGGGGCAGCAACGACACCCGGGTGCGCGGCTGGCTGCCGGACGGCGAGGTGCTGGCGGTCACCTCGTACCACGAGCCGTTCGCCCACTACACCTGGGCGTACGCGCTGCCGCCCGACGGCGCGCCGGGCCGCCGGATGCCCTGGGGCCCGGTCGCCGACGCCCAGATGAGCGCCGAGCACACGGTGCTGCTGACCGCCTCGGCGCCGCACGAGCCGGCCGCCTGGAAGCGCTACCGCGGCGGCGCGACGGGCCGCCTGTGGGTGGACCACGGGCCGCTGCTGCCCGGGCACCGGGGCCATCTGGCCGCGCCGATGCCGGTGGGCGGGCGGATCGCCTTCCTCTCCGACCACGAGGGCATCGGCAACCTCTACTCCTGCCGCCCGGACGGCGGCGACCTGCGCCGGCACACCGACCACGCCTCGTATTACGCGCGGGAGGCCGCCACCGACGGCACCCGGGTGGTCTACCAGCACGCCGGCGACCTGTGGCTGCTGGACGGCCTGGAGGCCCCGGCGCCGCGCCGGCTGTCGGTGCCGCTGGGCGGGGCCCGGGCGGGCCGCCGGCCGTACCAGGTCACGGCGGCCTCGCACGTCAAGGACCTGGCCTGCGACGCCACCGGCCGGGCCGGGGTGCTCACGGTGCGCGGCAGCCTGTACTGGCTGACCCACCGGGAGGGTCCGGCCCGGGTGCTGGCCGACACCCCCGGGGTGCGGGCCCGGCTTCCGGTGGTGCTCGGGCAGAGCGGCCGGGCGGCCTGGGTGAGCGACGCGCAGGGCGCGGACGCCATCGAGGTGGCCGAACTGCCCACCCGCGACGGCGGCCGGGCCGCCGAACCGCACCGGCTGGCCGCGGGCCGGCTCGGCCGGGTCCTGGAGCTGGCCGCCAGCCCGGACGGCCGGACGCTGGCGGTGGCCGCCGCGGACGGCCGGCTGCTGCTGGTCGACACCGGCGACGGCGCGGTGCGGGAGGTGGTGGCCTGTGCGTTCGGGCCGGTCAGCAGCCCGGCCTTCGCCCCGGACTCGCAGTGGCTGACCTGGTCGCAGCCGGTGGCCGGCCGCTCACTGCGCTCGATCCAGCTGGCCAGGGTGGACGATCCGGCGCGGACCCTCGATGTGACCGGCGGGCGGTTCGAGGACGAGCACCCGGTGTTCACCCGGGACGGCCGGTTCCTGGTGTTCCTGTCCTGGCGGGGCTTCGACCCGGTGCACGACGTGCACACCGGCGACCTCTCCTTCCCGCTCGGCTGCCGCCCGTACCTGGTCCCGCTGGCCGCCGACACGCCGTCGCCGTTCGCCGCGCCGGTGCAGGGCCGCCCGCCGGTCGGTCTGGACCCCGAGGAGGCGACCGGCGACGGCACCGTCCGGGTGGACGAGCAGGGGCTGTCCGAGCGCCTGGTGCCGTTCCCGGTGATCGCCTCCAAGTACTCGGCGACGGCCCCGGTCCGCGGCGGGGTGGTCTGGCTGCGCTGGCCGATCTCCGGCGCGCTCGGGCAGACCTTCGCCAACCCGGCCGACACCTCGGGCCGGCCCTCGCTGGAGTACTTCGACCTGGCCCACGGCAGCCGCAGCACGGTGGTCGACCGGCTGGACGGCTTCGCGGTCTCCGGCGACGGCGGCGCCGTGTCGGTCTTCTCGGCCGGCGGGCTGAAGCTGCACCCGCTGTCCTCGCCGAACTCGCCGATCACCGTGGACCTGCGGCGGATCACCCACACCGTGCACCCGGCCGCCGAGTGGCGGCAGTCGTACCACGAGGCGGCCCGGATCGTCCGCGACCAGTTCTGGGACCCGGACATGTGCGGCCTGGACTGGGAGCAGCTGACCGCCCAGTACGAGCCGCTGCTGGAGCGGATCGCCTCCCCCGACGACTTCGGGGACCTGCTGCGCGAGCTGCTCGGCGAGCTCGGCACCTCGCACGCGTACGTCACCCCCGCCCGGCGCGGTGAGGGGCCCGCCCCCGCCCAGCAGCCGCTCGGCCTGCTCGCCGCGGGCGTGCACCGCGCCCCGGACGGCCGCTGGCTGGTCGAGCGGATCCTGCCGGGCGAGTCCTCCGACCCCCGGGCCAGGGCCCCGCTGGCGGGCCTCGGGGTGCTGGAGGGCGACGAGGTGGTCGCGGTGGACGGCCGCCCGCCGGACCCGGTGC
The DNA here is from genome assembly GCF_040651175.1 of Kitasatospora sp. NPDC048540. NCBI lineage: Bacteria > Bacillati > Actinomycetota > Actinomycetes > Kitasatosporales > Streptomycetaceae > Kitasatospora > Kitasatospora sp. NPDC048540. The sequence goes on along the minus strand of NZ_JBEZIR010000108.1, from coordinate 16,023 downwards.
GCGGCCCGGCCCCGCTGCTGGCCGGCACCGGCGGCACCACGGTCGAACTGACCTTCCGCCGCGGCGAGCGGCTGCGCCGGTACGCGGTGACACCGCTGACCGACGAACGGCCGGTCCGCTACCAGGACTGGGTGACCAAACGCCGCAGGCTGGTGCGGGAGTTCAGCGACGGCCGGTGCGGCTACCTGCACATCCCGGACCTCGGCGGGTCCGGCTGGGCGCAGTTCAACCGCGACCTGCGCAGCGAGCTGGCCAAGCCCGCGGTGGTGCTGGACGTCCGCGGCAACGCCGGCGGGAACGTCTCCGAGCTGGTCCTGGAGAAGCTCGGCCGGCGGGTGCTGGCCTGGGACTTCACCCGCGGCCGGCATCCGGTCCGCTGGCCCAGGGACGCCCCGCGCGGGCCGGTGGTGGCGCTGGCCGACCACGCCACCAGCTCGGACGGGGACGTCATCATCACCGCGATCCGGCTGCTGGGCCTCGGCCCGGTGGTGGGCACCCGGACCTGGGGCGGGGTGGTCGGGATGACCGGGCGCCACCCGCTCGGCGACGGGACCCAGATCTCGGTGCCCAAGAACGCGTCCTGGTTCACCGGGGGCATCGGCTTCTCGGTCGAGAACCACGGTGTCGAACCCGACGTCGAGGTGGTGCGCACCCCGCACGACTGGGCCCGGGGCGAGCATCCGGACCTGACCGCGGCCGTCGGGCTGGCACTGCGGCTGCTGGCCGAGCACCCGGCGGCGGCCCCGCCGCCGTCCGACACGCCGCGGCCGGACCTGCGGCGGCCGCCGCTGCCGCCGCGCTGAGGCACCGCCGCCCCCGCCGGGCAGCGCGAACGGGGCGCAGCCGTCGTGACGGCGGGTGCGCCCCGGTGCGGTCGGGCGGTCAGCCGAGCGGATCGCCCTCGGCGGTCATGTCGGCGGCGGCGCGGCGGTCCTGCTCGGCCTGCTCGGCCTGGAGCCGGGCCCGCTCGGCCCGGTCGCCGAAGGCGTCGGAGGCCTCGTCGTGGGCGAGCGCCGCCCGTTCGGTGGGGCTGACCATCTCGTGCGACTTGTGCCGGAACCTGTCGAAGATGCCCATCGCTCTGTGCTCCCTGGCGTGATCGGACGGCGGAACCCTCCCACTGTCACACCGTGCACCCGGGCGTGCCACCGGGGCGGCGGGGCCGGGCCGGGAGCGGGCCGGGCCCCGCGCGGGGTGCGCGGGGCCCGGCTGCGGACGGTCGGCGGGCGGGTCAGCCGCTGACGCTGGGGGCGCCGCTCTCCAGGTGGCCGGTGAACCGCTGGGACCACGTGGTGTCACAGTCCGCGGTCACCGTGAAGTCGTACCAGCCGTTGTTGTAGGCGACCACGTTGAAGTAGTCGCTGACGTTGCCGCCGGCCGGGACGGTGTAGGTCCAGGGGCCGTCGGTGCGGTAGTTGTTCGAGGTGATGGTGAAGGTCACCTGGGTGGTGCCGGCGTTGGCGAGCCTGAACCAGAGCGCGTTCTTGCCGGTGTCGGGGGCGGCGGCGTACGAGGAGGTGACGGTGAGGTTCTTGCCCGCCTTGGTGGCGTCGCCCTTGAAGCGGCGCAGGAAGCGGTTGGGGCCGGTGACGCTCAGGTCGTAGGGGCCGCCGCCGAAGTTGGCGCCGCAGTTGAAGAAGTCGCTGGTGTCGGTGCCCGGGTCGACGGTGTACTGCCAGGGGCCGCCGGTGCGGTAGGCGTTGGCGTAGGCCGCGAAGTGGGTGGTGGCGGTGCCCTGGTTGGCCATCTTCAGCCAGACCTTCATGACGTTGCCGGAGGCGAACTCCAGGTGGTCGAGGTTGGCGTTCGGCTGGTACGGCAGCGCCCGGGCGGGGCGGGTGCCGGCCTCCTGGAGCGGGAGGGCGTTGTTGACCGGCGCCGGGTTGGGCAGCGGGCCGCAGGCGGCGAGGCCGATGGTGGCGTCGGTGTTGGGCAGCGCGGGCATGCCGTAGACCGGGTTGGCGAAGTCGAACATGCCGGTCAGGTCGGAGCAGACCTTGCGGCGCCAGGCGCTGATGTTGGGCGTGGTGGCGGGCTTGCCGAGAGCGGCGGTCCACTTCTCCAGGAAGCGCAGCACCGAGGTGTGGTCGGCGACCTCGGAGTTGACCCAGCCGCCGCGGGTCCAGGGCGAGATGGCGATCAGCGGGACCCGGAAGCCAAGGCCGATGTTGGTGCCGTTGTAGAACTCGCCCGCGGTGCCGGCCGGGGCGACCGGCGGCGGCACGTGGTCGAAGAAGCCGTCGTTCTCGTCGTAGTTGAGGAACAGGACGGAGGAGTTGAAGACGTCCGGGTTGGCGTTGAGCGCGTCCATCACCATGTGCACGAAGTGCGCGCCGTCGGCGGGGGTGGCGTACGGGTGCTCGGAGGAGGCCTGGTCGGCGACGATCCAGGAGACCTGCGGGAGGGTGCCGTTCAGCACGTCGGCGCGGATCGCGGCGGCGATGTCGTCCGGGGTGCGGCCGGTGGCCTTGGGGACGGAGCCCATGCCCTTGACGGCCAGCGCGCTGCCCGCCGGGGCGGTGGAGAACTGCTTGAAGTAGGCGAGCGCGTTGTCGCCGTAGTTGTCGGCGGCGTTCTGGTAGACCTTCCAGCTGACGCCGGCCCGCTCGAGCGCCTCGGCGTAGGTCTCCCAGCGCAGGTTGGACTCGTCGCCGCCGTCGTACGCGGGACCGCCCAGGGTGCCGGCCGGGTCGATCTGGCCGGACCAGTGGTAGGTGCGGTTGGGGCCGGTGGCGCTGAGCACCGAGCAGAAGTACGCGTCGGAGATGGTCCAGTAGTCGGCCAGCGCGTAGTGGAACGGGATGTCGGCGCGGGTCAGGTGGCCGAGCGCGCGGACGTTGCCCTTGGCGGCGACCCAGGAGTCCATCTTGCCGCCGTTCCAGGCCTTGTGCTGGTCGGACCAGCCGTGCGCCAGGTCGCCGTTGCACTGGGCGAGGCGCTCGGGGTCGGCGCCGCCGGCCGGCTTGGTGGCGCTGAACTGCCACGGGTACTGGCGGCCCGAGCCGTTGGGCTGGTTGAAGACGCTGTAGCCGCCGGCGATCTGGATCGCGCTGCGGTCGGCGAACCCGCGGACGCCCTTGAGGGTGCCGAAGTAGTGGTCGAAGCTGCGGTTCTCCTGCATCAGGATGACGATGTGCTTCGCGTCCGCGATGGTGCCGGTGGTGCCCGCTGCCGCGGCCGCGGCGGGGGTGGTGGCGGCCGCGGCGGCCACGCTGCCCGCCACCGCCGCTCCGGCCGCCGCGCTCGCGGAGAGCGCCATGAACTTCCTACGACTCAGCTCAGCCATTGGTGGGACCGCCGCCCTCTCAGGAGTTGTGCACACAGGTTTGCACTCGCCGAACGCGGTGCATCCTGGCCCAGCCCCGGGCGGAAGGCCATGGCTTTCCATGAAGGCTTGTTGGACTGTTCTTCCCCGCGTCGTCGGGCGACCTCGCGGTGAACGGCCGGCTCAGCCGTCCTTCACAACGATGCCCAGCGCCTGGGCGAACTGCGGGGCGAGGTCGAAGAGTTGGTGTGTGGAGATGACGGCCCCGCGCAGCCCGAGGTGGCCGTCGGCCAGCTCCAGGCGGGCCGCGCCGCGCAGGTCGGCCCGCTCCAGCTTCGCCCCGCCGAGCCGGACCTCCTCCAGGGTGGAGCCGGGGAAGGAGACATCGGTCATCCGGGCCTCGCCGAAGTCGACGTCGCGCAGCAGGCAGTCCTCGAACACCACGTCCCGCAGCACGGCGGAGCGCAGGTTGACCGACTCCAGCTTGCACTGGCGCAGCACCACCCGGCGCAGCGCGGCGCCGTACCAGGCGACGCCGGCCAGCACCGAGCCGAGCAGGGCGCTGTCCTGCCAGTCGCTGTCGGCCAGGTCGGTGGCGACCAGCCGGCTGCCCTGCACCCAGACCTCGTTGAAGGTGGTCCGGCGCAGCCGGGCGCCGTCCAGCCGGACGCCGGTGAAGGCGCACTCCAGGAAGCCCGCGCCGGCGGCCGCGCCGGTGTGCTCGAAGTCGTCGAAGTGCACGGTGTCGTAGCGGTGGTCGGGCCGCAGCGGGCCGGTGTGCGGCTGGAGCAGGTGCGCGAAGGGCAGCTGGTCGAGCTCGTCCGGGGTGGCGGGGACGTTGGGGACCGCGGGCATGGTCTGGCTCGTTCCGGTCGGGGACGGGGTGCTGCCATCGTCCCAGCCGCCACCGACAGCTCAGCCCTCCCGCGCGTGCAGCGCCAGCCCGGTCGCGACCGCCGCGGCCGCCACCAGCCCGGCCAGCAGCACCCCGGCCTCCCCGGCGAGGGTGCACACCAGCAGGGCGGCCGCGGCCACCGGCAGGACCGCCTGGGCGGCCCCCCGCTTGGTGTGCCGGGAGTGCAGCAGCCAGACCGTGACCAGGTAGACCGCGCCCGGCACGGTGACCGCGGCGGTGGCCGCCTCCGCGGAGATGTGCGCCTGCCCGACGGCGTACTCCACGGCGACCTCCAGACCGGCGCCGATCGCCGCGGCCGAGCCGAGCACCAGGTAGTGGCCGTAGCCCCACAGGAAGGCCCGCCGGTTGGAGCGCAGGTGCTCGTGGATCGGGCGGGCGAAGTAGATCCACCACGCGGAGAAGCAGAGCAGGATGCCGCCGGCGGCGATCGGCAGCAGCTCGCCGAGCGCCTCGTGCTCGTCCAGCGCGGCCTGGATCGCGACGGTGGCGGCGGAGACCGTCTCGCCGAGCACGATCAGGGTGAACAGCCCGTAGCGCTCCGCGATGTGGTGCGGGTGCCAGGTGCTCTGGGTGTGCCGCTCGGCGAACACCGGCACCGAGAGCTCGGCCAGGATGCCCAGCGGGATCACGTACGGGCGCACGTTCTCCGGGAGCAGCAGCAGCACCCCCCAGCCGACCTGGCAGACGGTGATCCCGGCGGCGTAGCGCAGCGCCATCGTGCGGGCGCCGCCGCTCTCGCTGCGGGCCGCGCGCAGCCACTGGGTGACCATCGCCAGGCGCATCACGACGTACCCGACGACCGACAGCACGAGGTCCCGGCCGTCGAACATCCTGGGCACGCCCGCGGCGAGGATCAGCACCCCGGTGATCTGCACCAGGGTGGTGATCCGGTACGGCACGTCGTCCACGTCGTACGCGGAGGCGAACCAGGTGAAGTTCATCCAGGCCCACCAGATCGCGAAGAACGCGAACAGGTAGCCGACCAGACCGGTGGAGAGGTGGTCCTCGGCGACCGCGTGCGCGAGCTGGGCGCCGGCCTGGGCGACCGCGACCACGAAGCACAGGTCGAAGAAGAGTTCCAACGGCGTGGCGGCGCGGTGCGGTTCGCTGCGGCTGCGGGGCACCATCCGCCGTACGACGCGGTCCGGGTCGGGCAGGGCGGCTTCGCTGGTCATCGGATCGCTTTCGGCTCGCACGCGGTCGGCTCGGGGGGCGGCAACCCGGGCCGCTCCCCGCGATCCTGGCAGGAGCCGGACCCGTACGCACGTACCCGCGCGGCACGCCGATCCGTCCGCTTGCGCCCGTTTTGGGCGTCCGTCAGGCAGAGTTGACGGTGCAGTGCGCGATCCGGGTGACAGCTCGACGGCTCCCGGGCGCGCCCTGCGGAAGGTGTCCCGTCCACCCCGGCCGGGCCGATAGATTCCCCTCCAAGTGGAACGACGACACGGGCGGTCTGCGGGCAACGCGGAAGGTCAAGGCAGATGGCGTGGACACGGGGGCGGCTCCGCCGGATGCCCCCGCGCCCACGCCGGGACGCCTCGTGATCACCGCGCTGCTCGCCAGCGCCGCCGGTCGTTCGACCGTCCCGCGCCGCCGCGGCGCGCGGTGGACTACTTCTCCCAGCCGACCGAGGTGATGACCGTGTCGGCGAGGCTGCCGGCCCCGAAGTTGGCCAGGCCCTTGCGGACCGCGACGATGCTCGGCCGCTGGTACAGCTCGACGGTGTGGGCCAGCTCCCAGATCTTCACGTCCGCCTGGTTGTAGAGCTTGGCGGCCTCCACCGGGTCGAGGGTGGCGGCGGCCTTGCGCAGCAGCAAGTCGATCTCCGGGGTGCTCAGCTTGGAGTAGTTGCCGAACACGTTGTCGCCCTGCGGGGCGCGGTAGATCGGCACCGTCTTGGAGAGCGGGAACGAGCCGGTGTTGCGCCAGCTCGCCAGGTCGAACTTGCCCTCGTTGATGTACTTGGAGAAGTACTCCTTGCTGGGCACCTTGTCGACCGAGAGCTTGACCCCGACCTGCTGCAGCATGCTCTGCACGGCCGCGGCGAGGTCGGACTGCGCCTGGGTGGAGCCGTCGCTCATCACGTAGTGCAGCTCCAGCGGCCGGCCGTCCTTGCTGCGCACGCCGCCGGCGTCCTTCCAGCCGGCCGCGTCCAGCAGCTGCTTCGCGGCGGCCGGGTCGTATTTCACCCAGTCCCCGGAGTTGGCCTGGTAGCCGGCCTGGTTGGTCATGAACAGGTGGTTGTCGAGCGGCTTGAACTCGACCGGCACGCCCTGGTTGACGATCTTGATCAGCGAGGCCCGGTCCAGTGCCTTGCCGAGCGCCTGGCGCACGCCCTGGTCGGCGAGCGCGCCGTTGCCGCCGAAGGAGATGTGCACCTCGTCCCAGGGGGTGCCGGTGCGGATCGCCGCGTCCTTGGCGTCCTTGAGCTGGCCGTAGGCGGTGGCGGTGCCGGCCGAGGCGAAGTCCACCTCGTTGTTGAGGAAGGCCTGGGTGATCGCGGCGGCGTCCAGCACCCGGTAGGTGATCTTGTCCAGCTTGGGCTTCGGGCCCCACCAGTCCGGATTGGGCACCAGCGTGATGGTCTGCGCGGTCTTGTCCGCGCTGCCGATCTTGAACGGGCCGCCGTAGACCGGCACCTGCTCGATCCAGCCCTCGTTGAACTGCTGCGGGGTGGAGATCTGCGAGGCCGGCAGCAGCGGGCTGAACAGGCTCTGCCAGTCCGCGTACGGCTCGGCGAAGGTGACCTTCACCTCGCTCGGGTCGGCGCCCTGCTCGACGGCGGAGATCTGCTCGTAGCCGGAGGAGTCGGAGAGGTTGTAGGCCGGGTCCTTGCCGTTGGACGCCTGCCAGACCGCCTTGAAGTCCTGGTAGCCCAGCTGCTTGCCGTCCGACCACTTGGCCTTGGGGTTGAGCTTGTAGGTCACCACCTGCGGGGAGGTGGAGGTGACCTTGGCCGACTCCAGGTACTCCGGCACCGGCTGGTAGACACCCTTGGCGTCGGTGCGGAACAGCTTCGCCTCGACGTAGCCCATGATCTCGACGGCGTCGCCGTAGGTGCCGTCGACCTGGTACGGGTTCCACTGGGTGATCCACTGCTGGAGCGGCTCGCGCAGCTCCCCGCCGTCCTTGATCCTGTCCAGCGGCTGCGGGTTGTTGTCCTCCGCGTCCTGGGTCGGCGTCACCGTCTTGGCCACGTCGTCCGCCTTACCGCCGCCCGAGCTGCTGCAGGCGGTGGCGGCCAGCACCACGGCGATGGCGGCGGCCGCGGCGCGGCCGAGTCTGCGGGTGGCGAGCGAAGCACGCATCAGGAATTCCCCGGGGGTCTCGAAGAGTCGACGGCCGCCAGGTGTGGCGACACTTGAACGTGGGCAGCCAAGTCGGTGCCGACAGGCAGAACGTAACAGCGGATCAAGTCGACTACCAGGGGGCGGTGTTCAGATCTGATCGAAACGAAACAGGCCGCAACAGTGCCGCAATCTCCCGTCAGTACCCGTCTGATCGACTGTGACCTGGGCGTTCTCCGGACCGGTTGAACCCCGCAGCGCCGCACCCCCTGGACGGCCGACCCACGGTGCCGTACAACTGCTGCGCGAAGCTGCTGCAACCACCCCTTGAGCGAAGGCGAACGATCATGTTCACCAGGTGTGCGAACCGCTTCGGCGGTCGGCCGTGATCCGGTATCTGGCGAAACGGCTGAGCTACTACGCGGTCCTGCTGGTGGTCGCGGTCTTCCTCGCCTACGCCCTGTCCTGCACCGCCCTCGGCCCGCGCGCCTACTTCGAGGCCAAACAGCCGAGGCCCTCGGCCGCCGCGGTCGACCGCCAGCTCACCGCGCTCAACATCAACGACCGCACCCCGGTGGTGGAACGCTTCGCCACCTGGGCGGACGGCCTGGTGTTCCACGCCGACCTCGGCCGCACCATCCACAACACCTCCGTCAACGAGGAGTTCGGCCGCCGGATCTGGGTCTCGCTGCGGCTGCTGCTGATCGGCAGCCTGCTCGGGATGGCCCTCGGGGTGGCGGGCGGCGCCTGGAGCGCGGTCAAGCAGTACCGGATCTCCGACCGGACCCTGACGGTCTTCTCCTTCGTCCTGCTCTCAACCCCGGTCTTCCTGGTCGCCCTGCTGCTCAAGAACGGCGCCATCGCCGCCAAGAACGCGGCCGGCCACGAGGTGATCCCGTTCACCGGGTACGAGACGCCCAACCTGGCCGGCGGCCTCGGCGCCCACCTCGGCGACTGGGCGCTGCACCTGCTGCTGCCCACCCTGTCGCTGGCGCTCGGCGGCCTGGCCACCTACAGCCGCTACCAGCGCTCCACCATGCTGGACGTGCTCGGCTCCGACTACCTGCGCACCGCCGAGGCCAAGGGCCTGACCCGCACCCGGGCCCTGCTCAAGCACGGCCTGCGCACCGCGGTGATCCCGATGTCGACCATGTTCGCGTACAGCTTCCTGGGCATCTTCACCGGCGCCGCCTTCACCGAGACCATCTTCGGCTGGCACGGCATGGGCGAATGGTTCATCCAGGCCATCAACGAGCAGGACATCAACGCCGTGGTCGCCGTCAACCTGTTCGCCGCCGTGGTGATCCTGGCCGCCGGCTTCCTCGCCGACGCCCTGCACGCCGCGCTCGACCCCCGGGTCAGGTACTGATGACCACCACCGTGCTCACCGACACCGTCCCCGTACCGGCCGGGGACCCCGCCCCCAGCGGGCGGCTGCGGCTGGTCCTGGCCCGGCTGACCGCCGCCCGTGGCGTGCTGGTCGGGGCCGCGATCGTGCTGCTGCTGTTCCTGCTGGCCTTCCTCGGCCCGTACCTGACGCCCTGGGACTACGCCACCCCGAACTACACGGCGATCCGCCAACCCCCCTCCGCCGAACACTGGTTCGGCACCAACGGGATCGGCCAGGACGTCTTCGCGCAGACCGTGCGCGGCCTGCAGAAGTCACTGGTGATCGGCCTGCTGGTGGCGCTGTTCTCGACCGTGCTGGCCTCGCTGGTGGGCGCCTGCGCCGGGTACTTCGGCGGCTGGACCGACCGGGCGCTGATGTTCCTGGTCGACCTGATGCTGATCTTCCCCAGCTTCCTGATCATCGCCATCGTGTCGCCGAAACTGCGCGGCACCGGCTGGCTGGCCTTCGTGCTGCTGCTCGGCCTGTTCAACTGGATGATCACCGCCCGGGTGGTGCGCTCGATGACGCTCTCGCTCAAGGAACGGGAGTTCGTCCGGGCCGCCTCGTTCATGGGCGTCAGACCGTTCCGGATCATCCTGCGGCACATCCTGCCGAACGTCTCCTCCTTCCTGATCATCGACGCCACCATCACCGTCGGCGGCGCCGTGATGAGCGAGGCGGCGCTGTCCTACTTCGGCTTCGGCGTCCGCGCCCCCGACGTCTCGCTCGGCACCCTGCTGGCCGCCGGCACCGGCGACGCACCCGTCTTCCCCTGGCTCTTCTACTTCGCCGCCGCCCTGCTGGTGCTCTTCGTCCTCGCCGTCAACCTGATCGGGGACGGGCTGCGCGACGCACTCGACCCCACCGCCGACGCGGGCCGCCCCGCCCGCACCGCCCGCCGCCCGCGCCGGAGAAACCCGTGACCCCCGCACCCGTGACCCCCGCACCCCCGCTCACCGAACCCCCGCTCACCGAACCGCTGCTCGCCGTCCGGGACCTGCGGGTCGACTTCGGCCCCGCCCCCGCCGTCCGCGGCGTCGACCTGGAGCTGCACCGCGGCGAGACCCTCGGCATCGTCGGCGAGTCCGGCTCCGGCAAGTCGGTCACCGCGCTGGCCGTCCTCGGGCTGCTGCCCGGCACCGCGCGGATCGGCGGCTCCGTCCGGCTGGAGGGCCGCGAACTGGTCGGGCTCCCGGGGCGCGAACTCGCCCGGATCCGCGGCCGCAAAGTCGCCATGGTCTTCCAGGACCCGCTCTCCGCCTTCACCCCGGTCTACCGGATCGGCGACCAGATCGCCGAGGCACTGCGGATCCACCAGCCGCTCGACCGGGCCGCCGCCCGCGGGCGCGCCGCCGAGCTGCTCGACCTGGTCGGCATCCCCGCCCCCGGCCGGGCCCTGGACAGCTTCCCGCACGAGTTCTCCGGCGGCATGCGCCAGCGCGCCATGATCGCGATGGCCATCGCCAACGACCCCGACATCCTGCTCGCCGACGAGCCCACCACCGCCCTCGACGTCACCATCCAGGCCCAGGTGCTGGAGGTACTGCGCACCGCCCAGCGGGAGACCGGCGCCGCCCTGGTACTGGTCAGCCACGACCTCGGGGTGATCGCCGGGATGGCCGACCGGGTCGCCGTGATGTACGCCGGACGCGTGGTGGAGACCGCCCCGGTGGACGACCTGTTCGCCCGCCCCCGGCACCCCTACACGCTCGGGCTGATCGGCGCCGTCCCCCGCCTCGACGGACGCGGCGGCCCGCTGGTCCCGATCCCCGGCAACCCGCCCGCCCCCGGCGAGGGCGGCCCGGGCTGCCCGTTCGCGCCCCGCTGCCCGCTGGCCGAGGACCGCTGCCGCACCGCCGAACCCCCGCTGGCCGGCGCCGGCGCCCACCTCGCCGCCTGCGTCCGCGCCGACGAGCTCGCCGAACGCGGCCCCGCCCCGAGCGAGGTCTACCCGGTGCCGGAGCTGCCCGCCCCCGCCGACCCCGGCCCACGCGAAGGGCGCGCCCAGGTGCTCGCCGTCACCGGCCTGACCAAGACCTTCCCGCAGCTCAAGGGCGCCGTCTTCAAGCGCAAGGTCGGCGAGGTGTACGCCGTCGACGGCGTCGACCTCGACATCCGGCGCGGCGAGACGCTCGGCCTGGTCGGCGAGTCCGGCTCCGGCAAGTCCACCACCCTGTACGAGCTGCTGCGGCTCGCCGCCCCCCAGGCCGGCCGGATCGAGCTGCTCGGCCAGGACACCGCCCGCCTCGACCCCGCCGCCGCCCACCGGCTGCGCGGCAGGCTGCAGATCGTCTTCCAGGACCCGATGGCCAGCCTCGACCCCCGGATGCCGGTCGGCGACATCGTGGCCGAGCCGCTGCACGCGCAGGCCGTACCGCGCGAGGAGGCCGCCCGGCGGGTGCCCGCGCTGCTGCGCCAGGTCGGCCTCGAGGCGGCGCACGCCGACCGCTACCCGCACCAGTTCTCCGGCGGGCAGCGGCAGCGGATCTCGATCGCCCGGGCGCTGGCCGTCCGGCCCGACCTGCTGGTGCTGGACGAACCCGTCTCCGCGCTGGACGTCTCGATCCAGGCCGGGGTGCTCAACCTGCTCCAGCGGCTCAAGGCCGAACTGGGCCTCGCCTACCTGTTCGTCTCGCACGACCTCTCGGTGATCCGGCACCTGGCCGACCGGGTCAGCGTGATGTACCTCGGCCGCACCGTGGAGACCGGCGCGGTCGCCGAGGTGTTCGAGCGGCCCCGGCACCCGTACACCCGGGCCCTGCTGTCCGCCGTCCCGCTGCCCGACCCGGCGGCCGAGCGGGCCCGCACCAAGGTGCTGCTCGCGGGCGACCCGCCGTCCCCGACCGTCCGCCGCCAGGGCTGCCGCTTCCGGGCCCGCTGCCCGGTGTACGCGGCGCTGGACGCCGGCCGGCGCACCCGGTGCGAACAGGAGGAGCCGCAGGCCGCCGAGGCCGCGCCGGGTGTGGACCACACCGCGGCCTGTCACCACCCGGAAGGCCGCTGAGCGCCCGGCCCCGGCCTACAGGTCCCAGCTCTCGGCGGTCGGCGGCCGCCACCGCGGGTTGCCCCGCCGCAGCGCCGCGACCCCGGCCGCCGTGAAGAGCAGGCCGAACAGCACCATGCCGGCCGCGATGCCCAGGTCGCCGAGGCCGAGCTGCCGTGCGAACACCGCGTGGCCGGGCCGGCTGTCGGCCACCAGGACGGTGACCGGGTCGCCGGGCGCCAGGCGGTCCGGGGCGCTGTGCGGGTCGTCGACCTCGAGCCGGTCGGCGGAGGTGGTCCCGGGCAGTGCGACGGTCATCCGGTCCGCCCCCTGCCGCGTGGCCGGCCTGGTGTACTCCACCTCGGCCACCACGGCCGCGACCGGGCGGGCGTGCGCGTAGTCGTGCCGTGTCTCGACGTAGGACCAGCCGAACGCCACCCCCGCCACGGCCACCAGCGGCCCGATCACCACGCCCAGGGCCTGTCCGATGCCCATGCCCGTCCGCGCGCCCCCGCCCATCCGCCCCTCCCCAGCTCGGCTCGGCCGAACCGTACCAGCGCGGGCACCGGCCGGACAGGGGTCGATTTGAGCGCGGGCGCCGGTGACCTGTAATGTTCTCCGGGTCAGACAGGCGCCGCTAGCTCAGTTGGTTAGAGCAGCTGACTCTTAATCAGCGGGTCCGGGGTTCGAGTCCCTGGCGGCGCACCGACAACCGAAGGCCCCCTCGCCCAGGCGAGGGGGCCTTCGGCGTCCCCGGCCTCACCCCTCCAGGGACCGGTGGAGCGAGGCCTTCAGCGCGTCGACGAAGGCGTCCCGCACCCCGGGCTCCAGCAGGTCCAGCGACAGGTACGGGTTGAGGTCCTCCAGCTCCACCAGGAGCAGGCCGCCCTCGGGGGTGCGGCAGGCGTCGACCCGCTGGATCCCGTACGCCAGCGTGTTCCAGTCGGCGAAGCGCTGGGCGAAGGCGAGGTCCTCGGCGGTGGGCCGGTGGACCGCCAGCTCCCAGCGCCGCTCGGGGTCCGGGGCGTACAGGGCGTACTGGAAGACCCGGTCCACGAAGTAGAAGGAGAGCTCGTGGCGGAACGGGATGCGCGGCTGGATCAGCGCTCCGGTGAGGTCGGCCGTGTCGAGCTCACCGGGCCGCAGGTACGTCAGGCCGACCGAGTCGGCGCCGAGGAGCGGCTTGACCACGTACTCGTCGGCGGCCGGCAGCCGGTCGAGGTGGGCGCGGTCGGCGACGGTCGGGATGACCGGGTGGCCCTCGGCGGTCAGGTCGAGCAGGTACTGCTTGCCCGCCATGTCGCCGCGGCCGGTGAGCGGGTTGTGGACCAGCGTTCCCCGCTCCAGCGCGGCGGCCCGGAAGGCCCGGTACTCGGCCTGGTAGTGGATCACCGGGCCGCTGTTGCGGACCAGCACCGCGTCGAAGCCGTCCATCAGCGCGACGGCGTCCCTCGGGTGGCAGAGCGCGACGGTGAAGTCCTCGCGGAGCCGGTCGGAGAGGTGGACGTCCTCGTCGCCGTAGCGCCGGCCGCGCGCGGGGTAGCTCAGGTCGGTGACGTACAGGATGCTCGGCCGGTCGGTCATCGCGGTGCTCCGGGTGCGCTGATTCGGGTGAGTTCCGGCACCTTACCCAGGCGGGCGAGCGGGCCTACCAGGGATTTTGCGAGCACCCTGGGAGAATTGGGACATAGGTCACCAACACCTGCGAAGTTGATCAGGCAGGATGGATCGGTCCATATCGTCAACCGGGTGAGCGACCGTCACGGGGCTCGCAGGGAGGTCCTCCGGTGCCCCGAACAATCCAGCAGGCCGATCCCGCCGGCCGGCGCGCCGCGCGCCGCCCACGCCGCACCGGCTGGCGCCGGCTGATACCGACCTGGCGCACCGCGCTGGTCGGCCTGATCGCCTCGACGCTGCTCGGGATCGGCCTGTTCGCGCTCGGGATCGTCCTGGTCAGGGTGCCGGACGCGCACGCCGCCGCGACCGCGCAGAGCAACACCTGGCTGTACCAGGACGGGTCGCTGATCACCCGGACCGGACAGACCAACCGGCAGAACGTCACGCTGGACCGGGTCTCGCCCGCCGCGCAGCACGCCGCGCTGGCCGCCGAGGACCGCAACTTCTACGGCGAGGGCGCGGTCAACCTGAAGGGCATGACCCGGGCGGCCGTCAGCACCGTGTCCGGCGGCGGCACCCAGGGCGGCTCGACCATCACCCAGCAGTACGTGAAGAACACCTACCTCAACCAGAAGCAGACCGTCAGCCGCAAGGTGAAGGAGATCTTCATCGCGATCAAGGTCGACGCGACGCAGACCAAGGACGAGGTGCTGGCCGGCTACCTCAACACCTCGTACTACGGGCGCGGGGCGTACGGCATCCAGGCCGCCTCCCAGGCGTACTTCGGGGTCGACGCCGACCGGCTCACCCCCGCGCAGGGCGCGTACCTGGCGGCCCTGCTGAACGCACCGAGCGCCTACGACGTCTCGACCGCGACGCCGCAGGGCAAGCAGAACGCGATCGAGCGCTGGAACTGGGTGCTGGACGGCATGGTCCAGGAGAAGTGGCTGTCCGCCGAGGACCGCGCCGCGGCCGCCTTCCCCGAGGTGCTCCAGCCGCGCAGCGCGCCGGGGCTCTCCGGCCAGGCCGGCTACCTGGTGAACGCCGCCACCTCCTACCTGACCTCGCACGGCATCGTGACCGACGCCGAGCTCGCCCGGGGCGGCTACACGATCAAGCTGAGCGTCGACCCGAAGCGCCAGCGGGCGCTGGAGGACTCGGTGCGCAGCGAGCTCACCGACGGCCTCAAGCCGGACAGCCGCAAGGCGGACGCCGCCGCCCAGGCGGGCGCGGTCTCGGTCGACCCGAGGACCGGCGCGGTGGTCGCGCTGTACGGCGGCGTGGACGCCACCAAGCACTGGATCGACAACGCGACCCGGCAGGACTACCAGGTCGGCTCGACCTTCAAGCCGATCGCGCTGGCCGCCGCGCTGGACAGCGGTGCCCGCACCCAGTCCGGGCAGCGGATCACCGCGGACACCGTCTACGACGGCACCAACCGCCGTCCGGTCCGCGGCGGCAAGGGCGAGCCGTACGCGCCGCCGAACGAGGGCGAGCGCAGCTACGGCCCGATCACCCTGCAGCAGGCCACCGACTGGTCGGTGAACTCGGTCTACGCCCAGCTGGCGCAGGACGCCGGGCTGCAGACCGTCCGGGACACCGCCGTCGCGCTCGGGCTGCCCGCGGACACCCCCGGGCTGTCCGCCCAGGGCGCGATCCCGCTCGGGGTGGCCTCGCCGAGCGTGCTGGAGATGGCCGGGGTGTACGCCACCCTCGACAACGACGGCCGGCAGATCACCCCGTGGCTGGTGGACTCGCTGGAGCACGGCGGCGAGCAGGTGGCGCTGCCCGGGCACAAGGCGACCCAGGCGGTCTCCCAGCAGACCGCGCGGTCGGTGACCTCCATCCTCCAGGGCGTGGTCACCGACCCGGGCGGCACCGCGGCCCGGGCCCAGGGGCTGGGCAGGCCCGCCGCCGCCAAGACCGGTACCACCGACGACGGCCGGTCGGTGTACTTCGTCGGCTACACGCCGGAGCTGGTGACCGCGGTCGGCCTGTTCGGCCAGGACCCGGCGGACGGTTCGCAGGTCTCGCTGAACGGGGTCGGCGGCGGCGGCAACGCGGCAGGCGGGCGCTTCCCGGCGCAGATCTGGACCGCGTACATGAAGGCCGCGCTGGCCGGTCAGCCGGTCAAGCGGTTCCCGGCGGCGCCGGCCGTGGAGCGGGCCCCGGTCCCCACCCCGCCGGCCGCGCCGAGCCCGTCGCCCTCGCCGTCGGCCCCCGCCGACACCCCGGCTCCGAGCCCGTCGCCGTCGGACCGCCCGTCCTGGGGCGGCGACCGCAACCAGGCCCCGGCCACCGGCCGGAACCCGGGACGCCCGCCCGCGGCCCCGGCCACCCCGAACGGCGCCCCCGCCACCCCGGGCCGGCCCTCGGCCACCCCGGGCACCGGCACCGCGGCCGACCAGCCGGCCGGCGGGTCGGGGCGGACCGCCCCTCTCGGGTAGCACCCGTCCTGGGGGGGGGGGGGGGGGGGGGCCCCCGGCGCCCCCCCGCCCCCCCCCCCCC
The DNA here is from genome assembly GCF_040651175.1 of Kitasatospora sp. NPDC048540. Lineage (NCBI taxonomy): Bacteria > Bacillati > Actinomycetota > Actinomycetes > Kitasatosporales > Streptomycetaceae > Kitasatospora > Kitasatospora sp. NPDC048540. The sequence continues at coordinate 57 of NZ_JBEZIR010000108.1, read as the reverse complement.
CCCCAACCCAAAAAACAAGAAAAAAAAAAAAAAAATCCAGAGACACAAAACAAACTT
>NZ_JBEZIR010000107.1:0-31313 GCF_040651175.1 Kitasatospora sp. NPDC048540 | reverse complement strand
CAGCATCGTGCCGGTCGTCTCCACCGTCACCTGCACCAGCACCGGCAGATCCACCCCCGCCTGCACCAGCGCCCGCTTCGAACCCAGCACCGCCGCCTTCGTCTGCAACAGGTCCTGGCTGGTCTCCACCAGCAGCGCATCCACACCACCCGCGACCAGACCCGCCGCATTCGCCTGGAACCCGTCCCGCAGCAGCTCGTACGGGGCATGCCCCAGCGTCGGCAGCTTCGTGCCCGGGCCGATCGACCCCAGCACCCAGCGGACCCGGCCGTCCCGCGCGGTGAACGCGTCCGCGGCCTCGCGGGCGATCCGCGCGCCCGCCTCGGACAGCTCGAACACCCGCTCCGCAATGTCGTACTCACCCAGCGCCGCATGGTTCGCACCGAAGGTGTTGGTCTCCACACAGTCCACACCCACCGCGAAGTACGCATCGTGCACCGAACGCACGATGTCCGGGCGGGTCACGTTCAGGACCTCGTTGCAGCCCTCCAGCTGCTGGAAGTCCTCCATCGACGGGTCCTGCGCCTGCAGCATGGTGCCCATCGCACCATCCGCCACCACCACCCGGGTGGCGAGGGCTTCACGCAACGCGTCCGCACGACCCTGCTGGGCGGAGACGGTCTGGGCTGACGAGGGGACGGCTGTGGCCATGTGGCTGCTCCTGGATGCGACGGCTGTCGGCTATGCGGTCCCGGTCCGTGATCCGGCACGCACCCGGCCAGGGTATCCGTCCGGGGCCGTCCGCACGGAACCCGTTTCGCATCGTGGGCGTCCTGATGGACGCCGGACGACGACGGGGAGGGCTTGTGGGACGGGCGATACGGGCGAGGCTGCGGGCCATCCGGGCGAGGTGGCGCGGCTGGAGCCGGCGCCGCCGGATCGGCGTGGCGGCCCTGCTGGCACTGGCCCTGGTGCTGCTCCCGATCGCGGGAGCGGCGGCCGCGCTGCGGATCGCCTACGCCGGTGACCCGGCCCCCGAGGCCCGGACCCGGGGGCGCGACGCGGTCTGGCTGGGCCACGCCTGGGTGGACGGCCGAAAGGGGGACGCCGACCTCGCGGCCCTCGGCCGGCGGCTGGCCGGCACCGGCATCCGCGACCTGTACGTCCACACCGGACCGCTCGCCCACGACGGCTCGCTCGACCCCGCGCTGTACCCGAAGGCCCAGGAGTTCCTGGCCGGTGCGCACCGGGCGCTGCCCGGGGTGCGGGTGCAGTCCTGGCTCGGGGACGTGGTCGCCCCGGAGAAGGAGGGACTGCACCTGGACCGGGCCGACGTCCGCGACCGGATCAACGCCTCCGCCGTCCAGGTGCTGGACCTCGGCTTCGACGGGGTGCACTTCGACATGGAACCCGTGCACTCCGGGGACCCGGGCTTCCTGCAGCTGCTCGACCAGGTGCACGCGACGACTTCCGGGCGCGGCGTGCCGTTCTCGGTCGCGGCGCCGCAGATCGACCCGCTGCCCGGCCTCCACGCGGCCGGGCTCGCCCTCTCCGGCCACGGCAAGTGGTGGTCCCAGGCGTACTTCGCGCAGGCCGCCCGCCGGGTCGACCAGATCGCGGTGATGTCGTACGACACGAGCATGCAGCTGGAGTCGCTGTACGGCGGGTACGTCGTCCACCAGACCCGGCTCGCGCTGGAGGTGACTCCGGAGCGGGTCGACCTCCTGATGGGGCTGCCCGCCTACTGGGACGACACCTACCAGCACCGCGGCTCGGCGGAGACGGTGGGCGCCGCCGTCCGCGGCGCCCGTCTGGGGCTCGGCCACAGCACCCGGCAGTCCTTCGGCCTGGCCCTGTACGTCGACTTCACGGCCACCGACGAACACTGGACGGCGTACCGGACGGGCTGGGGCGCGGCGGGCTGACGCACGGACCGACGGCCCCGGCGCCCCCGGCTAGGTGAAGCGGGTGCGGTGGAGGGAGATGAGCAGGCGCCAGGTGTGGGCCGCCAGGGTGGCCGGCGGGGCGGCCCGAGGGGTGTGGAGCCAGTCGGCGAGGAGGGCGGTGAAGGCTCCGGCGACGGCGGTGGCCACCACCTCGGGGTGGGGGGCGCCCGCCAGTTCGCGTTCGGCCCGGCTGCGCTCCCGCAGCTGCCGGTTGAGCAGCTCCCCCAGGGGCCCGCTCCCCCCGGGGTGCAGCAGCGAGCGGTACAGCCCGGCCTGCTCCCGTACCTGTCCGAGGAACTGCTCCAGCGCGGGCGGCGGGGCCGCCGGGTCCGGGGTGCCGCGCCAGGCGTGCAGGGCGTCGACGGCCTCGCGGACCACCTCGGCGCAGGCGTCCACGGCGAGCGCCTGGAGGTCCTGGTAGTGCAGGTAGAAGGTGGCCCGGCCGAGCCCGGCCCGCCGGACCACGGCGGAGACGCTGACCTGTTCGAGCGGCCGCTGCTCGCACTCGGCGAGCAGCGCCGCCCGCAGGGCCGCTCTGGTCCGCTCGGCCCTGGGGTCGGCGGCCGGGGTCATCCGGCCACCAGGACGGCGGTCAGGGCCAGCGCCCCGGGCAGCGCCTGGGCGAACAGGATCCGCCGGTTGGCGGTGGCGGCGCCGTACAGGCCGGCCACCACGACGCAGCTCAGGAAGAAGATCTGCACCCGGTACCCGGTCGGGTCGGCCGCTATCAGGCCCCAGACCAGTCCGGCGGCCAGGAAGCCGTTGTAGAGGCCCTGGTTGGCGGCGAGCGGGGCGGTGGCGGCGGCCATCTCGGCGTCGAAGCCGGAGAGTTCCCGACCGGGCCGGCGCTGCCACAGGAACATCTCGAGCACCAGGAAGTAGGTGTGCAGCAGGGCCACCAGAGCCACCAGTACCACGGACAGGATCTGCATCGTCGGTCACTCACTCACTCGCTATGGACAGATGTCCAGTAATCATAGACAGGTGTCCACGAGATTACGAGCCGTTCAGCCAGACCGCGGTGTCGACCGGCAGCCGCCCACCGGTCAGCGGACCGCTGGCGAGCAGCACCGCGCCGTCGGCGGGCAGCGCGACCGGTTCGGCGCTCAGGTTGACCAGGCAGCGGAAGCCGCCCGCGCGCCGGAACGCCAGCACCCCGGGGTCCGCGGGCAGCCAGCCGAACCCGCCGCCCACCGCCTCCCGGCGGATCCGCAGCGCGGCCCGGTAGAGCTCCAGCATCGAGTCCGGGTCGCCCGACTGGGCCTCGACCGTCAGCGCCGCCCAGTCGGCCGGCTGCGGCAGCCAGGGCTCGACCCCGGGCGGGGCGAAGCCGTACGGGGGCTCGGCGCCGGACCAGGGCAGCGGCACCCGGCAGCCGTCGCGCCCGGGGTCGGTGCCGCCCGAGCGCAGGTGCATCGGGTCCTGGAGGCGCTCCAGCGGGAGGTCCTCGACCTCCGGCAGACCGAGCTCCTCGCCCTGGTACAGGTAGACCGAGCCGGGCAGGGCCAGCGAGAGCAGGGCGGCCGCCCGGGCCCGGCGGAGCCCGAGCGGCAGATCGGTGGGGGTGCCGAAGGCCTTGGCGGCGAAGTCGAATCCGGTGTCGGCCCGGCCGTAGCGGGTCGCGGTGCGGGTCACGTCGTGGTTGCACAGCACCCAGGTGGCGGGCGCGCCGACGGGCGCGTGGGCGGCGAGCGTGGCGTCGACCGAGGCGCGCAGCTCGGCCGCGCCCCAGGGCCGGGCCAGGAAGTCGAAGTTGAAGGCGGTGTGCAGCTCGTCGGGGCGCAGGTAGCGGGCGAAGCGTTCGGTGTCGGGGACCCAGATCTCGCCGATCAGCACCCGGGGTTCGGCGTAGGAGTCGGCGATCCGCCGCCAGGAGCGGTAGATCTCGTGCAGTTCGTCGCGGTCCACGTACGGGTGCGGCTCCCGGCCCGGGGTGAAGTCGGGCAGCGCCGGGTCCTTGGCGAGCAGGCCGGCGGAGTCGATCCGCACCCCCGCTGCGCCGCGGTCGAACCAGAACCGCAGGATCGACTCGTGCTCGGCGCGGACCTGCGGGTGGTGCCAGTTGAGGTCGGGCTGCTGGGCGGCGAACAGGTGCAGGTACCACTGCCCGGGGCTGCCGTCGGCGTTCACCGTCCTGGTCCACGGGCAGCCGCCGAACTCCGATCTCCAGTCGTTGGGCGGGAGTTCGCCGCTCTCACCGCGGCCGGGGCGGAAGTGGAAGAGGTCCCGCTCGGGGCTGCCGGGTCCGGCCGCGAGGGCGGCGGCGAACCACGGGTGGGCGTCGGAGACGTGGTTGGGCACGATGTCGACGATGGTGCGGATGCCCAGTTCCAGGCCTTCGGCGATCAGCTTCTCGGCCTCGGCCAGGGTGCCGAAGGCCGGGTCGACGTCCCGGTAGTCGGCCACGTCGTAGCCGCCGTCGGCCATCGGGGAGGGGTACCAGGGGTTGAACCAGACTGCCTGGACGCCGAGTTCGGCGAGGTAGTGCAGGCGGGAGCGGACCCCGGCGAGGTCCCCGGTGCCGTCGCCGCTGCCGTCGGCGAAGCTGCGCGGGTAGACCTGGTAGATCGCGGCGTCCCGCCACCAGTCCGAGTGCTCGGGCTGCTGTGCCACGGTGGGGCCCCTTTCAGAAGGCTGGCGATGGGTGACGGGCCGTCAGCCCTTGAGGCTGCCTGAGGTCAGGCCGGCCATGATGTTGCGCTGGAAGATCAGGAAGAACACGATGGTCGGCGCCGAGGCGATGGCCAGCGCGGCGATGATCACGTTCTGCGAGACGCCCAGCGAGAGCGAGTTGATGCCGATGTTGAGCGGCTGCTTCGCCGGGCCGGGCTGGACCAGCATCGGCCACAGGAAGTCCTTCCAGACGTTGACCACCGCGAAGATGGAGACCACGCCGAGGATCGGCCGCGACATCGGCAGCACGATCGACCACAGGGCCCGCAGCGGGCCCGCGCCGTCCATCGCGGCCGCGGCCATCAGCTCCTCGGGGATGGAGTCGAAGAAGCGCTTCAGCAGGAAGATGTTGAAGGCGTTGGCCACCGTGGGCAGCCAGATCGCCCAGGGCGTGTTGATCAGGTTGAGGTGCACCAGCGGCAGGTCCAGCACGGTGAGGTACTGCGGCACGATCAGGACGGCCGCCGGGATCATCAGGGTTGCGAGCATCATCCCCAGGATCAGGTTGCCGAGGACCGGGCGCAGCTTGGACAGCGCGTAGGCCGCCGCGACGTCGAACACCAGCTGGAGGGCGAGCGCGCCGAAGGCGTAGTAGAGCGTGTTGAACAGCAGCCGTCCCATCCGCAGTTGGCTCCACGCCTCGCGGTAGGTGTCGGTGTGGATCTCGCTCGGGAAGAGCGTCGGCGGGCTCTGGACGGCCTCCCGGGTGGACTTGAGGCCACCGGTGACCAGCCAGTAGAGCGGGCCGAGGAAGACCAGGGTGAAGACCACCACCACCAGGACGAGCACCGTCCAGTAGACGATCCGGCCGCCGCGGCGGTTCAGCTGGGTGTCGGAGATCAGGGTGCGCATGGCGGCCGCTCCTCAGTCGGCGGTGCGGCTGAGCCGCGCGTACAGTCCGGAGAAGCCGGCCAGCACGACCAGCATGACCAGGCCGAGCGCGGAGGCGCTGCCGTAGTTGTTGAAGTTGAAGGCGTACTGGTAGATCAGGTAGACCACGGTGGTGGTGGAGCCCTGCGGGCCGTTGCCGCCGGTCAGCAGGAACGGTTCGACGAACACCTGCATGGTGGCGACGATCTGCAGCAGCAGGAGCAGCGAGAGGATCAGCCGGGTCTGCGGGATGGTGACGTGCCAGATCCGGCGCAGCAGTCCGGCGCCGTCCAGTTCGGCCGCCTCGTAGAGTTCGCCGGGGATGCCCTGGAGGGCGGCCAGGTAGATCAGGGTGGCGCCGCCCATGTTCATCCAGGTGGCGGCGATGACCACGGAGACCATCGCGGTGGACGCGGAGTTGAGCCAGGCCGAGGTCGGCAGGTGCAGGGCGTGCAGGACGCTGTTGAACAGTCCGTAGGACGGGTCGTAGAAGTACTTGAACAGCAGCACCGAGGCCACCGGCGGCATCATCACCGGCAGGTAGACCAGGACCCGCAGGTAGGCCTTGGCGTGGCGCAGTTCGTTGAGCAGCACGGCGACCAGGAACGGGACGGCGAAGCCGAGCACCAGGGCGAGGAGGGTGAACAGCAGGGTGTTGCGCCAGGCCTGCCAGAAGGCCGGGTCCTCGGTGATGTGGCGGAGGTTGTCCAGGCCGACCCAGGTGGTCCTGCCGCGTCTGGTCCGCTGGAAGCTCATCACGATCTCGCGGACCATCGGGTACCACGAGAAGCAGGCGAAGCAGAGCAGCGCGCCGAGCAGGAAGCCGTGGGCCGTGAGGTTGCGGCGCACGCGCTGCGCGAGTGCGGCGCGGCGGGAGGCGGGGGCGAGGTCCGGGGGCGGGCCGGCCGGCTTGCGGCGGGCCGAGACGCTGATCGCTGCCATGGGGAGGGACTCCTGGGTCGGCTGGTCCGGTGGGTGCGGGCGGCGCGGGGGCCGGTGGGCTCGCTGCCACCGGCCCCCGCGGGCCGTTACTGGAGGCTCGCCAGGACCTGGTTCACCTGGTTCTCGGCGTCCGAGAGCAGCTTGTCGACGTTGGCGTTCCGGTCGGTCAGGACGGCGGAGACGGCGTTGTCCAGGACCTTGTAGATCTGCTGGGCGTTGGCCGGCTCGGTCTTGCCGGGGACGGAGGCGGCCAGGTAGGGCGCGTAGTTCTGGACCGGCACGGTGGCATCGGCGGCCTTGGCCTTGTTGTCGGCGGCCAGGCTGGCGCCGGTGAAGAAGAACGGCTGGGGCAGGCCGACCGGCAGGCCGGCGGTCTTGTTGCGGGCGTAGTCGAACTGGCCCTTGCCGATGGTGAGGAACTTGAAGTTGATCCAGGCGATGCCGGCCTTGATCTGGTCCGGGGTCGAGCCCTTCTTGAAGAGGTAGTCGTTGCCGCCGAGCAGTGCCGACCTGCCGCCGGGCATCGGGCCCATGCCGTAGTCGGCGTAGTTGCCCTTGAGGGTCTGCACCATGTACGTGATGTCGTCCGGTGCGCCGACGTACATGCCGAGCTTGTCGGTGGACATCTGGGTCATCAGGTCGGGCCACTTGAGGCCCTGGGTGGCGCCCATGCTGTTGTCGGTCCAGCGCATGTCGTACAGGTTCTGCAGGACCTTCTTGCCCTCGGGGGTGTTGAAGGCGGCCTTCTTGCCCTCGGGGGTGTTGAAGGCGGCCTTCTTGCCGTCCTGGTCGGTCATCGAGCCGCCGAGGCCGTACAGCTCGGCGGTGTAGTGCCAGCCGCCCTGGTTGGTGGCGCTGTAGTCGCCGTAGCCGTTGACGCCGTTGCCGAGCGCCGCGATCTTCTTGGCGTCCTCGCGGATCTCCTCCCAGCTGGTCGGCGGCTTGTCGGGGTCGAGGCCGGCCTGGGTGAAGAGCTTGCGGTTGTACAGCAGGCCCATCTTGTAGTTGGAGTACGGCAGGCCGTAGAGCTTGCCGTCGGACTTGAGGGTGGCCAGCACCGAGGGGTCGATGTCCGCCAGGGCCGGGACGGACTTCTCGTTGACGTAGGCGGTGATGTCCTCGGCGCCGTCGGCGTCGAGGACCTGGTTCAGGTCGGTGAAGTAGCTGTAGAAGACGTCGGTCTGGGTCTTGCCCTTGAGCTGGGCGGTGAAGGCGGCGGGCTCCTCGCAGGGGAAGCCGTCCTTCGCGTTGACCGTGACGTTCGGGTAGAGCTTGTTGAACGCGGCGACGTCGTCGGCCCACTGCTTGCGCTCGGCGGCCTTGGTGACCGGCGGCTGGCAGTCGATGCTGATCGTCACCTTGGTGGCCGGGTCGAGCGGGGCCGCGGCGTCCGAGCTGCCGCCCTTGGCGGCGGAGGTGTCCGCCGTCCCGGAGGAGCTGCAGGCCGCGGCGGTCAGGGCCAGGCCGGCCGCGGCGGCGAGGGCGACGGATCTGCGGATGAGCCGGTCTCTGTTCATGCGGGTGGACCCTTTCGAGCACGTGGGCAGCGCGAGGGCGCGGGAGTAGCCCGTGATTTCCGGTGGGGGCCGCCCCCGAGAAAGCACCGTCGGGTGGCGGGAGGACGCGTGCGAGGGGATACCTCGGCCGCTGCGGTGACGCATCGCCTGCTGGCGTCGACCACTTAACCAGCCTCGACAGATGACCACAAGATGTCGACGAGATTTCGCAAAAACACGACTGTCTACTTGCGTAAGCCGGCCTGAGGGCCCGGTCGCGGGCATGCCGGAGCAGGGCGGGCACCCCGGTGCCCGCCCTGCTCCGGAGCTCCGGCGTTACGGGTTGACGGTGATGTGGAAGGTCGAGGTGGTGTTCTGGATGTCCTTGGCGTTGCCACTCAGGGTGAGGTGGTTGAAGGTGACCGAGCCGACCGCGGGGCCCTGGCCGGCCTCGGGCATCTCGTTGGCCCAGATGCCGTAGCCGGACCTGCCGTCGTAGGCGTCACCGCTCTTCCGGGCGCCGGTGATCGAGACGTTGGTGAACACCGTGTCGGTGACCGGGTTCTGCGGCTGGCCGCCGCTGTAGTTGGTCTGGAACATGATCCCGCTGTACGTCGGGTCGACGATGTCCACGTCGCTCACCCGGATCCCCTGGAAGACCTTGGAGGCCGAGAAGACCCAGATCGCCGGGAAGACCTGGGCGCCCCAGAAGTGGCCGCCGGCCCGGACCAGCGAGATGTTCTGCAGGTTGGTCGGGTCGGCCCCGAACCCGTTCATCGGGTAACCGAAGTCCAGCGAGGAGATGGTGACGCCCGAGTAGCAGAGGGTGTCGGCGATGTAGACGTTGCGGAAGGTGTTGGCGTAGCCGCCGTAGACCGCCACGCCCGCCGCCCGCCAGGTCAGCAGCGAGGTGAGGTTCTCGAAGACGTTGTTCTTCTCGTCCGCGCCGCCCGCGTCGATGGCGGAGAACAGCGCGAAGCTGTCGTCACCGGTCGCCCGGGCCTCGTTGTTGGAGACCAGGTTGTCGGTGGAGCCGTTGGTCATGTTGATGCCGTCCGCGAAGGTGTGTCGCGGATCCGCGAGTTGGTGATCCTCATGGAGTCGGTGTTGGCACCCCAGTACATGCAGACCATGTGCTCGGTCCAGATGTTGTCGATGGTGATGTTGGCGACGTTGGCGAAGTCGAAGACCTTGCCGGGCCCGTCGATCCGCGAGGTGTAGTTGCCGAAGTAGGCGAAACCGGCGAAGGTCGAGCCGTTCGCCGAGGCCTCGGCGCGGAACCCGATGTCGGTGTTGGACTGGCCCGATGGGGCGCGGAAGCGGGTGAACCAGGGGCCGGCCCCGATCACCTTCACGGCCTTGCCGTAGACCTGGAACTTGCCCGCGGTCTGGTAGTCGCCGGGCGGCAGGTAGACGCCCACCGGGGTGCCGGTGGTGTCCATCCGCACCCGGTCCAGTGCGGCCTGGACGTCGTTCTGGGTGAAGCCCGCCGGCACCGCGTACTTCGCGGGGTCCGGGTTGGCGGTCTGGGTGGCCTGCTCCAGGCTGACGAAGTCGATCGCGTACTGGCTGGTGTTGGCCGCGTCCTTCTGCAGCCGGATCCGGCTGCCCGCCGGCACGGTGGTCCCCAGCAGCACGTTGGCCTCGTCGTAGACGTGCCGCTGGCCGCCCGCGCTCGGGCCGTTGCCCGGCGCGGTCTCGCTGCCGTACAGCCAGGCGTACCGGGAGGTCAGGTCGATCGACTTGAGGAAGCTGCCGTCGACGTAGACGTTCAGCGTGGAGTCGATGCCGTCGCCGCCCGGCGCGTCCGGGATGGAGAACCGGGTGACCAGCGTGTTGGTGGGCGCCTTGGTGGTGAACTCCACCGAGGAGCCGGTGGAATTGAGCGTGACGGCCTTGCGGCCGGAGGCCTCGCCGGCCAGGTCGCCGATGGTCCGGTTCGGGCCGACCACGGCCGCGCCGCCGGCCAGCACCCCGTCCTCGGCCTCGTAGGTGTCGTACGGCATGTTGGCGCCGCGCCCGACGTACAGCGGCTGGCTGGAGGTGTTGTTGCCCTGCTTCACCGGCAGCTCGTTCGCGTCGTTCGCGATCACGGTCCGCACGGTGTACTTGCCGTTGGCCGCCGTCCAACTCCCCAGCGAGACCGGGGTTGTGGTGGCCCCGGCGGCGATGGCTCCGCCGTACGAGCCGGTCAGCGTCCTCACCACCGCGCCGGTGGCGTCGGCGACGGTCAGGGTGACGCCGTGGCTGCCGCCGGCGGACGCCACCGTGCCCTGGTTCTTCAGCGCCACCGCGAAGTCGACGGTGTTGCCGGCCGCCGGGTTGCCGGGCGTCCAGCTGACCGGCGCGGCCACCAGGTCGGAGCTGGCGACCGGGGTGACCACCAGCGGGACCGGGGCGGTGAAGTCGTTGTTGGTCTCGTCCCGCTCGATCACGGCGCCCGTCTCGTCCGCCTTGGCGGTCAGCTGGTAGCTGCCGGCGTTCTGGACGCCGATGGCGGCCGAGACGGTGCTGGAGGCGCCGGCCGCCAGCGCGCCCACCTGGGCGGTGCCGACCTTGGTGGTGCCGAGGTAGAGGCCGACGGTGCTCGGCCCGGCCGCCGCGGTGCCGTTGTTCCTCACGGTGGCGGCGAGCGAGACGGTGTCGGTCTCGACGGGGTTGGCGGGCGTCGGGGCCAGGCCGGTGACGACCAGGTCCGGGTTGGGCGCCGGGACGCCGATCACCTGGAACTCCGCCACCTGCCCGGCCGCCGCGCCGCTGTTGGCGGTGATCCTCAACTGGACGTCGGCCGCGGTGGCGGTGACGGGGATGGTGACGGTGTTGCCCGAGGCCGGGTCGAGGGAGTACGTCTGGGGGGCGGCCAGCCGGGTGAAGGCCGAGCTGCTCTGCTCCCGGCCGAGCACCTCGATGGTCTGGGTCCTGGCCGACCAGGCGGCGGCGGGGTTGAGCTTGACCACCACCGAGCTGGTGGCGGCGTTCGCACCGAGCGCCACCGTCAGGGTGTCCGGGTAGCTGTTCGGGCCGCCCTCCCAGTACGTGGTGGCGTCGTTGTCGTTGGCGTTGGCGGCGACGAAGGTGAAGACCGAGGAGGAGCCGGTGATCGGCTTCCCGGCGGCCAGGTTGGTCCCGGTGCCGCCGCTCCGGCCGGTGCGGATCACGGTGTTGCTGCCGGCCGACTGGTTGCCCGCCGCGTCCTTGGCCTTCACGTAGTAGGAGACCGTCGCGGTGTCGGGCTGACTGTCGGTGTACGTCAGCACGGTGCCCGCCACCGAGGCGCGCAGCGCGCCGTTGGCGTACACGTCGTAGCCGCTCACCCCGACATTGTCGGCCGAGGCACCCCAGGTGAGCCGGATCTGCCCGGAGGCGGGCTGGGTGTACGCCAGGTTGCTCGGGGCGGACGGGTCCTGGGTGTCGCCGCCCTGGCCGGTGCGGGTGACGGTGTTGCTGGCGGCGGACTGGTTGCCCGCGGCGTCCCTGGCCTTCACGTAGTACGCCACGGTGGCGCTGTCCGGACGGCTGTCGGTGTACGTCAGCACGGTGCCCGCGAGGCTGGTGAGCAGGACGTTGTCGGCGTACAGGTCGTAGCCGGTGACGCCGGTGTTGTCGGTGGCCGCGTTCCAGGTCAGCCGGATCTGGCCGGGGGCGGGCTGGGTGTACGCCAGGGCGCTCGGGGCGGTCGGCGCCTGGGTGTCGCCGGAGGCCGGGCCGTAGGCCTCGAACTCGGCGAGCTGGGCGGCCGGCCACACCGAGTTGGCGGTGAAGGTGAGCCGCAGGTACCGGGTGGTGACGGTGGCCAGGTTGACGGTGGCGGTGTTGCCGGTCGCCGGGTTGAACGCGTACCCCGTGGCGGCGGCGAGGTCGGTGAAGTTGGTGCCGTCGGTGCTGCCCTGGACCTTCAGTGTCTCGGTCCGGCTCGCCCAGCCGGCCGGCAGCTTCAGTACCAGCTTGTCGACCGGGACGGCGGCGCCCAGATCGCCCTGGATCCACTGCGGGAAGGCGTTGTTGGCGCTCTCCCAGTAGCTGCCCTGGTTGCCGTCGGCCGCGTTGGCGCCGGTGTAGGCGCCGTTGGCGCTGCTGGTGGTGACCGGGCGGCCGGCCAGCAGGTTCGCGGAGGCGGAGGCGGCGCCGTACACCTCGAACTCGGAGAACTGGGCGGCCGGCCAGCCGGTGTTGGCGGAGACGTTGACGCGGACGTAACGGGCGCTGGTGGAGGCGAAGTTGATCCGGACGGTGTGCCGGCGCCGTGGTCGAAGGAGTAGACCGCGGAGCCGGTCAGGGTGGCGAAGTCGGTGCCGTCGGAGCTCCCGAGCAGGGTCAGCGTCTCGGTCCTGGACTCCCAGGCGGCGGGGAGCTTGAGGACCACCTGGTCGATGGCGGTGGCACTGCCGAGGTCCACCTGGACCCACTGCGGCAGCGCGTTGCCCGCGCTCTCCCAGTAGCTGTTCTGGTTGCCGTCGTTGACGTTGCCGACGACGTAGACGTCACCGACGCTGCTGGCGGTCACGGTCTTCCCGGCCGCGAGGTTGGGGCCGCCCGCGGCCTGGGCGGCCGGCAGCAACGGCCCCGCCAGCAGGAGCATCCCCAGCACGGCCGAACCGGCGGTCAGCCGTGGCAGTCTGCGCTTCGATCTCATTGCGTCCCTCTGTCTCTGACTCCGCGATCGACGTCCGCGAGCGGCGTCGGTGGTCGGCGTCGGTGATCGATGACGGTGCGCGGCGGGTCGGCTCCCGGCTCCGCCGTGTGTGCACCCGGTGGGCGGGTGCGGGTGGTGCGGTCCCCCGCGAGGCGCAGGGCGTCGGTACGGCCCGGGGCGCCACTGTCAGGGTGACGGCCCGGAACTCCGCTGCCGGCACATCCGGGGCGGTGGCTCCGGGAAAGTTGCGGCAGATATCGAGAAAATGACGTATCTCTGTACGTCTTTTGCGTGATGGCAGCCAAGAGTTACAGAGCGGCTACGGGCATGTCAACGGCTCGTACCGGCCCTCCGGCATCCGGGCACACGAAAGCGGGCGGGCACCGTAGTGCCCGCCCGCTTCGACCGCCCCGGGGTGGACTCCCCGTCAGCGGGCCTCGCTCACGCCCGTTCGCGGGCCGGCGCGGTCGAGCCGCGCACCACCAGCTCCGGCTCGAACAGCAACTCGTCGTGGGTGACCTTCACCCCGGCGATCTCCCCCACCAGCAGCTCCACGGCCGCCCGGCCCATCGCCTCGATCGGCTGCCGGACGGTGGTCAGCGGCGGATCGGTGCACATCATGAACGAGGAGTCGTCGTACCCGATCACCGACACGTCCTCGGGCACCGAGAGCCCGGCCCGGCGCACCGCGCGGACGGCGCCGAGCGCCAGCGGGTCCGAGGCGCAGACCACCCCGGTGACCCCGCGCCGGAGCAGCCGGGTGGTCGCGGCCTGGCCGCCCTCCAGGCTGAACAGGGCCCGCTCGACCTGCTCCTCGGGCAGGTCGAGGCCGGCCTTGGCCATCGCGGCGCGGGCCGCCGCGAGCTTGCGGTGCGAGGGCACGTGGTCGGCCGGGCCGAGCACCAGCCCGATCTTCCGGTGCCCCAACTGCTTGAGGTGGCCCACCGCCTGCTCGACCGCGACCGCGTCGTCGCAGGAGACCCGGGGGAAGTCCAGGTGGTCGATGGCCGCGTTCAGCAGGACCGTCGGCAGGCTCCGCTCGGCGAGCCGGTCGTAGTGCTCGTGCGGGGCGTCGCCCTGGGCGTAAAGGCCGCCGAAGAAGACCACGCCGGAGACCTGTTGCTCGAGCAGCAGGTCCACGTAGTCGGCCTCGGAGACGCCGCCCGCGGTCTGGGTGCACAGCACCGGGGTGAACCCCTGCCCGGCCAGCGCACCACCGACCACCTCGGCGAACGCGGGGAAGATCGGGTTCTGCAGCTCCGGCAGCACCAGACCGACCAGCCGGGCCCGTTCGCCGCGCAGCTGGGTGGGCCGCTCGTAGCCGAGCACGTCCAGCGCGGTCAGCACCGCGGCCCTGGTCGCCTCGGAGACGCCGGGCTTCTCGTTCAGCACCCGGCTGACGGTGGCCTCGCTCACCCCGACCTTCTTGGCCACCTCGGCAAGTCGTCGTGTCATGGCTGCGAGTGTACGTCAGAGAACGCAAACCGCTTGCGCGGATTTGCAATTCCAGACATGCCAACTCTTCGCATCCGACCCACTACCATGCGTAGCGAAACGGCCGTGCCGCCCGGCCGGCCGGTGCACCTCCCGGAGAAGCCCGTGCGCCCCAGACTGCTCGCCGTCCTCGTCGCCCTGCCCCTGCTGCTCGCCGTGCCCCCGGCCGCAGCGGCCGAACCGGTGGGCGGGTACGCCGCGCTCGGCGACTCCTACGCCGCCGGGGTCGCCGCCGGCCCGTACGATGCCGCGAGCGGCGACTGCCACCGCGGCGCCCACGCCTACCCCGCGCTGTGGAACGCCGAGCACCACCCGGCCGCCTTCACCGACGCCGCCTGCTCCGCCGCCACCACCGCGGACGTGCTGCGCGACCAGCTGCCCGCGGTGCCCGCCGACACCGCGCTGGTCACCCTGACCGCCGGCGGCAACGACCTCGCCTTCGCCGACGCGGTGGCCTCCTGCCTGCCGCCGTTCGCCACCGACGCCCAGTGCGACCCCGCGCTGGAGGAGAGCGACCGCCTGCTGCGCGAGGAGCTGCCCGGGCGGCTGGCGGCCCTGTACGACGGGATCCGCGCGGCGGCGCCGGCTGCCCGGGTGGTGGTCACCGGCTACCCGTACCTGCTGCACACCGGCACGGTCTGCGTGGTCGGCACCGACAGTCGCCGGGCCCGCTTCAACGCGCTCACCGACCGGCTGGACGAGCTGATCCGGCAGCAGGCCGAGAAGCAGGGGTTCGCCTTCGCCGACGTCCGCCGGGCCTTCGCCGGGCACGGGGTCTGCGCGGGCGGCGGCCAGGAGTGGATCACCCGGTTCGTCCTCACCCACCTGTGGGAGTCCTTCCACCCGACGGCGACCGGCCAGTCCCAGGGCTACCTGCCCGCGGTGACGGCGGCCGCCGCGGGGTAGCACGCCGGACCGGGCGGCCGGAGCCCGCCGGGCCGGACCCCGGCGGGAGGGCCCGACGCCCGGTCAGTTCCGGCGCCGGACGGCCGCCGACCGGGCCCGCGCCCGGCCCGGGCGCTAATTCCACCCCGCCCCGACCCCCCTCGGATAGGCTCTCTCCCTCCGGGCCGGGACAGGTATCAAAGACCGTAGGCTGGGCAGGTAGGGACCGTGGAACGGGGCGTTCCACGCGAGGGTTGGACAGTCGGCGGCCGGCCAGCCGGTGCGCACCGGACGGGGGCGGCGGCTGACCGATGGAGGGAGACGCTGGGTGATCGAGCTGGAGGACGTTCCCGAGTTGATCGACCCGGTGATGGTCTGTGCCTTCGAGGGCTGGAACGACGCGGGTGACGCGGCCTCGGCGGCCGTCGGCCACCTGGACGAGACCTGGGGCGGGAAGGTGTTCGCCGCGCTCGACGCGGAGGACTACTACGACTTCCAGGTCAACCGTCCGACCGTCTGGCTGGACGGCGGGGTCCGCCGGATCACCTGGCCGACCACCCGGCTCTCGGTGGTGCGGGTGACCGAGCCCAAGCCGCGCGACCTGGTCCTGGTGCGCGGCATCGAGCCCAGCATGCGCTGGCGCTCGTACTGCAACGAGCTGCTCGGCTTCGCCCACGAGCTCGGCGTCGAGCTGGTGGTGATCCTGGGCGCGCTGCTCGGCGACACCCCGCACAGCCGGCCCGTCCCGGTCAGCGGGGTGACCTCGGACGCGGCGCTGGCGCGCTCGCTGGACCTGGAGGAGAGCCGCTACGAGGGGCCGACCGGCATCGTCGGTGTGCTGCAGGAGGCCTGCGCGCACGCCGGGGTGCCGGCCGTGACGCTGTGGGCCGCCGTGCCGCACTACGTCGCGCAGCCGCCGAACCCGAAGGCCACCCTGGCCCTGATCAACAAGCTGGAGGACCTGCTCGACCTGCGGATCCCGCCGGGCGAGCTGGCCGAGGACGCCCGGGCCTGGCAGCTCGGGGTGGACCAGCTGGCGGCCGAGGACAGCGAGGTCGCCGAGTACGTGCAGCAGTTGGAGGAGGCGCAGGACACCGCGGAGCTGCCGGAGGCGTCCGGTGACGCCATCGCCCGCGAGTTCGAGCGCTATCTGCGGCGCCGCGACAACCTGGGCCCGACCGGCGAGAAGCCGGTCGCCGGTCACGCCACCGCCGAGCGGCCGGCCGACCACGAGCCGGGCACCCGGCCCGCCGAGGGCCCGGCCGAAGGCTCTGCCGAGGCCCCCGCCGGGGACGAGGCCGGGGACGGCGCCGCGGACGACCGTACGGAGCCGGACCCGGGCGACGCCGGAGCCGACGACGCGGGGACGGAGATCGGTGACGCCGCCTCCGACCGGGACGGGTCCGCACCCGGGCCCGAGCGCGGGCCGGACGGCGACGAGGACGGCGGACGGCCGGGCGTCTGAGCCCCGCCGCAGCAACGCCGAAGGGGCGTCAGAACCGGGTGGTCCTGACGCCCCTTCGGCAGCTGACGGCCGTTACAGCGCGACGCCCAGCAGTGCGTCCACAGTCCGCGAGACCAGACCGGGAGCGCTGATGTCCTCGCCGCCGGTCTCCTCCTGGCGGGCGGCCCAGCGGTCGACGGCGGCCAGCGCGGCCGGTGCGTCCAGGTCCTCGGCCAGGGCGGCGCGGACCTCTGCGAGCATGCCCTCGGCGGACGGGCCGTCAGGCCGGGAGACCGCGGCCCGCCAGCGGGCGAGGCGCTCGACGGCACGGTCCAGGTCGTCCTTGGTCCACTCCCAGTCGCTGCGGTAGTGGTGCGCCAGCAGGGCCAGCCGGATCGCCGCCGGGTCGACGCCCTCGCGGCGAAGCACCGAGACGAAGACCAGGTTGCCGCGGGACTTGGACATCTTGTGCCCGTCCAGCGCGACCATGCCGGAGTGCACGTAGGCCTGGGCGTACGGGTGCTCGGCGGTGGCGACCTGGGCGTGCGCGGCGCCCATCTCGTGGTGCGGGAAGGACAGGTCGGTGCCGCCGCCCTGGATGTCGAAGGACATCCCGAGGAACTCCAGCGCGATGGCGACGCACTCGATGTGCCAGCCGGGGCGGCCGTGGCCGAGCTCGGTGTCCCAGGCGGGCTCGCCCGGGCGGGCGGCCAGCCAGAGCAGGGCGTCCAGCGGGTGCTTCTTGCCGGGTCGCTCGGGGTCGCCGCCGCGCTCGCCGAAGACCGGCAGCATCTGCTCGCGGGTGAGACCGGAGACCGTGCCGAAGCGCGGCTCGGACTCGACCGAGAAGTAGATGTCGCCGTCCAGTTCGTACGCGGCGCCGCTCGCCAGCAGCTTCTTGACCAGCGGGACGATCCACGGGATCGACTCGACGGCGCCGATGTAGTGCGCGGGCGGCAGGATCCGCAGCGCGGTCATGTCCTCGCGGAACAGGGCGGTCTCGCGCTCGGCGAGCGCCGTCCAGTCCTGGCCGGTGGCGACGGCCCGCTCCAGCAGCGGGTCGTCCACGTCGGTGACGTTCTGCACGTAGAGGACGTCGTGGCCGGCGTCCTTCCAGACCCGCTGCACCAGGTCGAAGGTGTTGTAGGTGGCAGCGTGCCCCAGGTGGGTGGCGTCGTACGGGGTGATGCCGCAGACGTACAGGCGGGCGGTCGGGCCCTGGGGCACGACCTCTCGGACACTGCTCGTGGCGGTGTCGTGGATGCGCAGGGGGAGCCCCTGACCGGGCAGGGCGGGAACCTCGGAGGCGGGCCAGGAATGCATGGATCCGACTCTAACCTTGCGATCATTTGAAAGGCTAACCAGTCGCGAGGATCGACTGGAATCGCTTTCCGACCGAACCTGTGCGGTATCGGGTCGCATGCGCCCGAACCGGTCAGACCGGCGGCCAGGGGATCGACGGCCAGTCCGCCGACGGCAGCGGATGGCGCCCGCTGCGGCGCAGCACGGCGACCCGCTGCCGGGTGGCGGCCAGCTCGGCCTCGGTCAGGTGCGGACGGAGCCGGTCGGCGAGATCGGCGTCGAGGTCGGCGGCCAGCCGGTCGAGCACCTCCCGGGCCTCGTCCTGGAGGGGCTGTTCGGCCCAGCCCCAGAGCAGGGTGCGCAGTTTGCCGGGGACGGCGAAGGTCACGCCGTGGTCGATGCCGTAGATCCGGCCGTCGGCGGCGGGCAGCCAGTGACCGCCCTTGCGGTCGGCGTTGTTGAGGACCGCGTCCAGGACGGCCAGCCGGCGCAGCCGCTGGTCGTCGCGGTGCACCAGCAGCGCGGTGCGGCCCTCCCCCACCTCGGCCCGGATGATCGGCAGCCAGCCGGGTTCGGGACCGGCGGGGTCCTGGAGGGCGAGCAGTTCGGGGGCGTCCAGGTCCGGCTCGATCCAGAGCTGGACCATCCCGGCGCCGTACGGGCCCTCGCGCAGCACGGTGGGCGGTATCAGCGGCCAGCCGGTGGCGGCGGCGAGCTCGTGGGCGGCCACCTCGCGGCCGGCCAGGGTGCCGTCGGGGAAGTCCCAGAGCGGGCGCTCGCCGGTGACCGGCTTGTAGACGCAGGGGGCGGTCAGGCCGTCCAGTGCGACGGTGCAGTACAGCACGGCGTTGGAGGCGTCGGTGACCCGGCCGTGCACGGTCAGCGTGCCCGAGCGCAGCAGCTCGAGGGCGACGGCGGTGTCGGCCGCCAGGGCGGCGCTGGTCGCCGGGTCGGTGCCCGGGACGTCGGCGCCCTGCTCCCCGGCCGCCGCGGGCCGGGTGTCCCGGTCCGCGGCCGCCGGGGTGGCCGGGCCGTCCGGCTGCGGGTTCAGCGCCGGTAGCCGTTCGCGCGGGGGCACAGGTGTCCCTCCGGGTCCAGCGGGAGGTTGCAGAACGGACAGGGCTTGCGGCCGGCGGCGACCAGGTCGAGGGCGCGCTTGGCGAAGACCCGGGCCATCGCCCCGCTGAGCCGGACCCGGAGCATGTCCGGGCCGTTCTCCTCGTCCTCCAGGGCGGCCTCGTCGTCCTCGTCCTCCTCGGTCACCGCCTGCGCCTCGACCACCAGGCACTCGTCGACGCTGTCCCAGGCGAGGGCCATGGTGCCGACCCGGAACTCCTGCTCCAGCGGCAGGTCGAGCGGGGCGGTGTCGATCAGCTCGGACGGTGCCACGGCGGGGATCGTGGTGGAGCCGGCGCTGCGCCGCAGGGCCTCGTCCAGGACCTCGTCGACCCGTTCGGCCAACGCCGCGACTTGGGTCTTCTCCAGCAGCACGCTGGTCATCCGCCCGCGTGAGCTGGCCTGGAGGTAGAACGCGCGGGAGCCGGGCTGGCCGACCGTACCGGCCACGAACCGCTCGGGCTGGTCGTAGAAGTAGACCTGACGGGGCACTCTCTCGCTCCGGATCGGGATCGGGCAGGGGCTGTCTCTGGCCAGCCTACGGCGTACGCGGCGGGCGGGGTGCGGCAGGCCGCGGGCCCGGGGTCAGGGCGTGGCAGCGGGCGCCGGGGCGCCGGTGTCGCCGCCGACCACCGCGTCCCCGGCCGCCACCGGGCCGCCGGTCCTCGGGGCGAGCGAGGCGAGACCGCCGGTGTCGCCGAGGCGCAGCAGGTACGGGCGGTGCGCGGTGTAGCGGATCGCGGTGACCGAGCAGGGCTCGACGGAGATCCGCTGGAAGTGGTCGAGGTGCAGGCCGAGCGCGTCGGCGACCACGGCCTTGATCACGTCGCCGTGCGAGCAGGCCGCCCAGACCGCGTCGGGGCCGTGCTCCGCGGCGATCCGGTCGTTCCAGTCGCGGACGGCGTCCACGGTGCGGTGGCTGAGCGCGCGCAGCGACTCGCCGCCCGGGAAGGCCGCGCCCGAGGCGTGGTCCTGGACGGTGCGCCAGAGCGGTTCCTCGGCCAGCTCGGCGAGCGGGCGGCCGGTCCAGTCGCCGTAGTGGCACTCGCCGAGGCGTTCGTCCAGGGCGGGGGCGCCGAGTTCCGGGCGGGCGGCGAGCAGCGGTTCCAGGGTCTGCCGGCAGCGCTCCAGCGGGCTGGAGACGACCGCGGCGAGCGGGATCCCGCCGAGTCTGGCGGGCAGCTCGGCGGCCTGGGCCCGCCCGGTGTCGTCGAGGTCGACGCCGGGGGTCCAGCCGGCCAGGACGCCGGCCGTGTTGGCGGTGGAGCGGCCGTGGCGGACGAGCAGCAGGGTGGGCATGCGGCCAAGCGTACGGCGTGCGGGCGGCCGGGTGCGCCGGGTGCGCCGGGTGGTCGGCTCGTGCGCTTTCGGTGGAGGTGACGGCTGTTCGAGCGTCCGGGCGGGACAATGGACGAATGATCGTCGACAGCGCCGTCTACCGGGACGGCCACCGCACCGAGGGGCCTGACGACCTCTCGGACGCTCTGGACGCCGCCCGGGCGGCCGGGGACAGCTTCCTGTGGATCGGGCTGGCCGAGCCGACCACCGAGGAGCTCGACCTGGTCAGCGCCGAGTTCGGACTCCATCCGCTGGCGGTGGAGGACGCCGTGGCGGCCCACCAGCGGCCGAAGCTGGAGGAGTACGAGGACTCGCTGTTCATGGTCCTCAAGACGGCCGGCTACCACCCCGAGGACCACTCGCTGAGCATCGGCGAGGTGATGGTGTTCCTCGGCGACTCGTACGTCATGACGATCCGGCACGGCGCGGACAGCCCGTTGAAGGGGGTTCGGGCGGAGCTGGAGAAGCAGCCCGAGCTGCTGCGGCAGGGCCCGGCCGCGGTACTGTACGCGGTCTTCGACCTGGTGGTTGACAGTTACCTGGACCTGGCCACCGAGCTCCAGGGCGACCTGGACGAGCTGGAGGCGGACGTCTTCGCGCCGGGCCGGGCGCGGGGTGTGGCGGAGCGGATCTACGGCTTCAAGCGCGAGGCGATGCGGTTCCGGCGGGCCACCCTGCCGCTCCAGGAGCCGGCCGCCCGGCTGGTGGGCGAGGGGATGCGGTTCGTCCCGGAGAAGCTGCGGCCGTACCTGCGGGACGTGGCGGACCACCTGAACCGGGTCAACGAGCTGGTCGAGGGTCTGGACCGGCTGCTCTCCGACATCCTGAACGCCAATCTGGCCCAGGTGAGCGTGCAGCAGAACGACGACATGCGGAAGATCTCGGCCTGGGCGGCGCTGGCCGCGGTGCCGACGCTGATCGCCGGGATCTACGGGATGAACTTCGACCACATGCCGGAGCTGCGGCAGGTGTGGGGCTACCCGGCGGTCCTGGCGCTGATGGGCGGGGTGTGCGTGTGGCTGCACCGGGCCTTCAAGCGGGCCGGCTGGCTCTAGGCCGCGCGCGGCGGCCGCCCGTCCCGTCCGCTCCGGCGGAGGCGGGGAGACGGGACGGACGGGCGCGGTGGGCCGCGGGTCAGGCCAGGTTGGCCAGTTCCAGCGCCTCGACGCCGGTGCGGAGCGCGGTGATCCGCTCGTCCAGGGTGAAGCCGGCCGGGGCGAGGGTGAGGGTGGTGACGCCCGCGTCGGCGTAGGCCTGCATTCGGTCGGCGATCCGCTCCTTGGTGCCGAGCAGGGCGGTGGAGTCGATCAGGTCGTGCGGGACGGCGGCGGCGGCGCCGGCGTAGTCCCGGGCGAGGTACTTCTCCTGGATCTCGTCGGCGGCCTGCTCGTAGCCCATGCGGCGGGTGAGCTGGTTGTAGAAGTTCTTGTCCTTGCTGCCCATGCCGCCGATGTAGAGGGCGGCGTAGGAGCGCTGGGAGTCGGCGGCGGCCTTGACGTCCTCGCCGACCGAGATCGCGACGGTCGGGCAGAGGTCGAAGCCGTCGAGGTCCTGCCCGGCCTTGGCGCGGCCGGCCTTCAGCGGGTCGATCGAGAGGGCGGCGTGCTCGGGGGCGAAGAAGATGCCGAGCCAGCCGTCGGCGATCTCGCCGGTCTGCTCGAGGTTCTTCGGGCCGATCGCGGCGATGTACAGCGGGATGTGCTCGCGCACCGGGTGGACCGTGAGCTTGATCGGCTTGCCGGGGCCGCCGGGCAGCGGGAGGGTCCAGTTGGCGCCCTCGTGGACCAGCCGCTCGCGGGACATCGCCTTGCGGATGATCTCCACGTACTCGCGGGTGCGGGCCAGCGGCTTGTCGAACTTGACGCCGTACCAGCCCTCGGAGACCTGCGGGCCGGAGACGCCGAGGCCGAGCCGGAACCGGCCGCCGGAGAGGGTGTCCAGGGTGGCGGCGGTCATCGCGGTCATCGCGGGGGTGCGGGCCGGGATCTGGAAGATCGCCGAGCCGACGTCGATCCGCTCGGTCTTCGCGGCGACGAAGCTGAGCACGGTGGCCGCGTCCGAGCCGTAGGCCTCGGCGGCCCAGCACACCGAGTAGCCGAGGCGGTCGGCCTCCTGGGCGACGGCGATGTTGTCGGCGTCCATGCCGAGTCCCCAGTAGCCGAGGTTGATCCCGAGTCGCATATGGGTGCCAAGCCTTCCAGTCGGTCCGTGGCGTGAGGGTAGCCCCGCCTTCGGCAGTCATGCTACTGGCCGGTAGCTGTGGGCTGCGTCACCTGGACGAGTACGGCGCGAAACCGCCACAACGCGCCCCGGCCCAGGGGCGCGCGCGGCGTGTGCGCGGGTCTTTCGGGGTTGCCCGGGGGTGTGACCGCTACGCTCAGCCGGCAGGGGGAGGACGCCTCCCGTCTCCGCGTTCACCTGCGTGTTCGTCAGTTGGCGAAAGGGCCGGCCCGATGGAACAGCGTCACCTCGGACGGACCGGGCTGCGGGTCTCCCGCCTCGGGCTGGGCACCATGACCTGGGGCCGGGACACCGACGAACACGAGGCGGCCGAACAGCTCAAGGTCTTCGTCGACGCCGGCGGCACCCTGATCGACACCGCCGACGTGTACGCCGACGGCGGCGCCGAGTACCTGATCTCCCGGCTCACCGACAGCCTGGTCCCCCGCTCGGAGCTGGTCATCGCCACCAAGGCGGGGAGCGTCCCCGGCACCGACCGCCGCTTCGACGGCTCCCGCGGCCACCTGCTGGCCGCCCTCGACGCCTCGCTGCACCGGCTCGGCACCGACCACGTCGACCTGTGGCAGGTGCACGCCTTCGACCCGGCCACCCCCACCGAGGAGACCCTGCACGCCCTGGACCTCGCGGTCGCCTCCGGCCGCGCCCGGTACGTGGGCGTGTCCAACTTCAGCGGCTGGCAGCTCGCCAAGGCCGCCACCTGGCAGCACGGCGGCCACGGCCGGGTCCCGCTCGCGGGCACCCAGATGGAGTACTCGCTCCTCCAGCGCGGCATCGAACGCGAACTGCTGCCCGCGGCCCTGGACGCCGGCCTCGGCCTGCTCGCCAGCTCCCCGCTCGGCCGCGGCGTGCTCACCGGCAAGTACCGGCACGGCGTACCGCCCGAGTCGCGCGGCGCCTCCGCCCACCTGTCCGGCTTCGTCCAGCCGTACCTGGGCGACCGCTCGCGCCGGATCGTCGACGCCCTCGCCACCGCCGCCGACGGGCTCGCCAGCAGCCCGCTGGCGGTCGCCCTCGCCTGGGTCAGGGACCGGCCCGGCGTGGCGAGCGCGCTGGTCGGCGCCCGGAACGCGACCCAGCTGCTGGCGGCGCTGTCGGTGGAGGCCCTTACGCTTCCGGGTGAGATCCGCGGCGCTCTGGACGATGTATCGGCCCCACTGCGCCGCTACCCGGACCAGGGCTGGACGGAGCTGTAGCGCCGGCTGTGAGGAGCGTACCCATGACCGAAGCGGCGAGCAGCGAGACCGTACCCACCCCCGCCGGCGAGGAGCAGCGGGCCGGCGCGGTCGCCGCCCTCGCGGAGGCGATCCGGGCGGTCGGGCACGGCGGCGCCGCCGACGGCCCGGACGACGGCGCCCCGGCGGCGCCCGGGCCGGCCACCGACGAGCAGCGCGCCGCCGCCCTGCGGGCCACCGCCGAGGTGCTCGCCTCCGGCGGCGCGCCCGCCGCGCTGGCCCCGGCCGCCGTCGCCGAGCTGGGCGAGGGCGCCGCCGAGGCGCTGAAGGCGGACCCGTGGGCCGTGCTCACCCTGCCCGGGGTACGCCCCGACCAGGCGGACGGCTTCGCCCGCGGACTGCTCGGCCCGCAGGCCGGACCGGGCGACCCGCGCCGGGCCCAGGCCCTGGTGCCCTGGCTGCTGGAGCAGGCCACCCTGCGCGGCCACTCCGCGCAGGAGATCGGCGAGGTGGCCGGCGGCCTGGAGCGGCTCGGCCTGCCGGACCCGGCCGCCGCCCTGCAGACGGTCGTGGTGGACGGCCTGGTGATGGCGTTCCAGGAGGAGCTCCCCGGCCGCCCCGGCGCCGACGACGAGGAGGAGCCGCCCACCCGGACCGTGCTGGCCCTGGAGCGTCTGGCGCTGGCCGAGGAGAGCCTGGCGGACGGCCTGGTCCGGGTGCTCTCCACCTTCACCCCCGGCACGGACGACGAGGCCGGCCAGGCTCAGGACGCACCGGAGCCGGCAGCGGAGCCGGCGGACCACGAGGAGCCGGAGGGGCCGGAGGACGCCGACGGGGAGCGCCCGGCCGTTGCCGCACCCCGCCCGGCGGCCTGGGCGGCCGCGGCCGAAGCGGCCCCGACCTCCTCCGCCACCGCTCTGATCCGGGCCGTCGCCGACGCCTCCCTGGTGGTCCACACCGGCGGTGAGGCGGCCCGAGCGGAGCCCGCCGCCCTGCTGGACGCCGCGCACCGCCTCAAGCTGCGGGCCTGGGCCGCCACCTGGACCGAGCAGGGCCGCGACAGCCTGGCCGGGCTGCTCCCCGGCTCCCCCGCCGCCGAGCGGGTGGCCGTGCTGTCCGAGCTGCTGTCCGGCGCCGCCGGTCCCGGCCGGGCCGAGGACGGCTCGCTCGCGCTGGACCTGCTGGTGGTCCTGGACGCGCCGCTGCTGGACGTCGAGCAGGCCGCCACCTTGCTGGAGGCGGTCGCCGACGGCACCCGCCTCGTCCTCAGCGGCGACCCCGGCCAGCTCTGGTCGGCCGGGCCCGGCCGGTTCTTCGCCGATCTGCTGGCCGCCAAGCTCTGCCCGGCGGTGGCCTCCCGGACGCCGGACTTCGGCCCGATCGGCGAGCTGGTCTCCGGCATCGGCATCGGCGAGCTGCTGACCGTCGAGGCGCCCGAGAAGGAGGTGGTGATCCTCGGGGCCAAGGACGGCGCCGAGGCGGTCCACCGTGCGGTGCAGCTGCTCGGTGACTCCATCCCGCGCGCGCTCGGCATCCCCGCCGAACAGACCGTGCTGCTCACCCCCGGGCACGGCGGCGACGCCGGCACCCGGGCGCTGAACGCGGCCGCCAAGGCCCGGCTGAACCCGGGCCCGGGCCGGTTCGGCGGCTTCGACCCGGGCGACCGGGTGGTGTTCTCGCCGTCCTTCGGTGTCGCCCGGCCCGGCCGGGTACTCGACGGCGACGCGGCCGGCCTGCACCTGGAACTGGCGGACGGCGGGCGGGTGACGCTCTCCCCCGCCGAGGCCTCCGGACTGCGGCACGGCTGGGCGCTCACCGCGCACCAGGCCGTCGGGCGGCGGTGGCCGGCGGTGGTCGTCGTGCTGCCGCCGGACGCGGCGGCGGGTCTGACCAGACAGTGGGTCTACACCGCCTTCGGGCGGGCCGAGCGGCACCTGTCGGTGGTGCACGCGGCCGGGCAGGCGCTGGCGCAGGCCGTCGCCGAGCGTCCCGCCCAGCCGCGCGGCACCCGGCTGCGGGCCATCCTGGCCGAGCACGCCGAGCAGGCGTAGCGCACGGGCGGCCGGCGGTTCACCGCCGGCCGCCGCGCGCAGCGGCCCACCGGCGAGCCCCTCGGACTGTGGCCGAACTACACTGCCTCCTGGTCGGGGGGACCCCGGCCGCGACCAGACCCAGGGGGCACGATGGACAGCAGCACGGCCGACGCCCGGCCTATCGACTTCACGGCGGGGACGCCGCAGGCCCGCCCGCTGGACGTCGCCTGGATCCACGGATCGCCGTCGGCGAAGCACAACACCGACCCAGACATCCAGGTGCACGCCTACGACGAGCACACCTTCGTCCTGCGCCAGAACATGGCGGTCAACTACGAGGGGCCGTTCCTATTCCTGCTCTTCGGCAACGAACGGGCCGTGCTGATCGACACCGGCGCGACCGAGTCCGCCGAGTTCTTCCCGCTGCGGCGGGTCGTCGACGAGCTGGTCGGGCAGTGGCTGGCCGCGCACCCCCGCGACGGCTACGGGCTGCTGGTGCTGCACTCGCACGCGCACGGCGACCACGTCGCGGGCGACGCCCAGTTCGCCGGGCGGCCGGACACCGTGGTGGTACCGGCCGCGCCGGAGAGCGTGCGGGAGTTCTTCGGCTTCACCGAGGACCCCGACCGGGTGGCCCTGGTCGACCTCGGCGGCCGGGTGCTGGAGTGCCTGGCCACCCCGGGCCACCACGCGGCCGCCGTCACCTACTACGACCCGCCGACCGGTCTGCTGTTCACCGGCGACACCGTGTACCCGGGACGCCTGTACGTCTCGGACTGGGCCGCCTTCGGCCGGTCCATCGACCGGCTGATCGCGTTCGCGGCCGACCGTCCCGTCACCCACCTGCTCGGCTGCCACATCGAGATGACCACCGAGCCGGGCGTGGACTACCCGATCCGGACCACCTACCAGCCCAACGAGCCGCCGCTGGAACTGCCCGTCGGCCGTCTCCTGGACATCCGCCGGGCGATCGACGAGATCGGCGACCGGGACGGCCGGCACCCCTACCCGGACTTCGTCATCTGCCGCTGAGCCGGGCCGGCGCCGGCCGTGGGCGTGGCCGGCCGGCCGGCCGGCCGGAGCAGCGGTGAGGGGCGGGGACGCGACTGCCGGCGTCCCCGCCCCTCACCGTGCGGCCTGCGCCGCTGCCGCTGTCAGAGCTCCGCTTCGAAGCCGTCCAGCTCGTCGTCGTAGACCTCGCTGACGTCGAAGCGGCAGATCAGCAGCTGCGGGTCGAGGCCGTCGAAGGGCTCCGGCAGCCACTCGCCGGGTTCGGCCGGGTCGGTGGCCGACACCCAGAGCGTGGAGTCGCCCTCCTCCAGGCCGAACTCCTCCGCCCTGGCAGCGATCTCGTCCGGCTCGTACTCGCCGAACAGCACCCCGATGGCGGCCGTCACGGCGTCCCCGGACCCGCCGCCCGGGGTGAGGCTGCTGTCCACCCGTTCGGCCTGGGACCGCAGCCGGGACGGGTCGGCGACCAGGTAGTCGCGGCGGATCAGCACGCTGATCGCCTCGGGCTGGTCGGGGCCGTGGTAGGCACCGCCGGCCTCGTCGCCGGGGACTTCGAAGGGGGTGACCTCGTCGTAGGCCTCGTAGAGAAGTTGATCGTAGGCGATGGCCGCCGCGGCGAGCTCCTCGTAGGCAGTGACCACAGCGGGTTCGCCGGCTTCGGTGGCGCTCGAAACTGCTTCCAGGTGGCGATCGATTGCGGCCTTGACCGCCTCGGCGGCGGCGCGTACCTCGTTGACGGTGAGCTGCGCGGCATCAGACATGGTGCAGACGCTATCCCCACCCGGCGGCGACACGCACAGCGGTTGTCACCTACAGCCGTTAATTCCGGGCAAGTTACCCCCCGATGTCCGATCCGCTCCGTTCTGTTCCGGAGCGGACCTCGGGCGGAACGGGTGATTCCGGGGGTCGGCGGCCCACCTCGGGGTATCTCGTCCACAGTCGAAAACTGATGGACGATCAGCCCGGACCGACGGCAGGCTCGGCGGACGACCGGGACACCGGACGGCCGGCGGCCCGGCGTACGGGTGCGCGGAAGGGAACACGATCCGCCCGAGGGCCGTACCGCCCGGGCCGGGCAGGTTGTCCGCGGCAGGCTCTAGGCTTGCCGACAGCCGAAACGCAGGAGGAGAGACTTGACGCCACCCAAGCTGACCCGGCAGCCGGAGTACGAGTACCAGTCCCTGCGGCTGCCGCGCGGGACCACCCGCAACGCGGCCCGCCAGCTGCTCACCGAGCACGCCGAGTACGGGCACTGGGAGCTGGACCGTCTGCGGCTGTTCCCGGACGGCAGCCGGACCGTCCTGCTCCGGCGCCGGATCATCCGGCAGGTGCGCAGCAGCTGGTAGCCCGGCGGCCGAGGCCGTGGTGGCCCGGCGGCCGCGCCCGCACGGCGCACCCGGGGCCCGCAGCGCCCGGTGCCCGCAGCCGCGAGGGGACGGCTGCGGGCACGCGACGGGGTCCGTCAGGCCCCTGCGGGCGCGGTCAGGCCGCGGCCCGGGCCCGGCGGTAGAGCACGCCGCCGCCGAGCAGCATCAGCGCGCCGGTGCCCGCCAGCAGCCCCACGCCGTCCGCGCCGGTGGAGGCCAGCTGACCGCCCGAGCTCGCCGGGGCGGCGTGCGCGGAGGTGTCCGAGACCGGGGTGACGGCCGTACCCGTACCGCCGGAGCCGGTACCGGGACCGTTAGAGTCGCCCGGGCCGCCGCCGCTGCGGTCGGTGCCGGTGCCCGGGGTGCCCGTGCCGGGCGGCTGGCTCGGCGGGGTCTGGGTGGGGGGCGTCTGGGTCGGCGGCGGGTTGTGGCCGCCCGGGTGGTCCGGCGGGCAGTCCTCACCGGCCGGGGGCGTGCTGGGCGGGGCGGGGTGGGCCGGCACCGGGTGGCTGTGGTTGGCGCAGTCGTTGCCGAAGGCGGGGTTGCCGACGCCGACCACGTTGACCGAGTTGCCGCAGGCGTCCACCGGGATGTCGATCGGGGCCTGCACGCCGTTGCCCGAGGCGACCCCCGGCGAGCCGTGGGTGGCGCCGCTCGCCGCCGCGCCGCCCGCGTGGGCCGCCGGGTGGGTGCTGCGGTTCTGCGCGGCGTTGCCGCACTTGTTGCCGAAGGCCGGGTTCAGCAGGCCGATGACGTCGACGGTGTTGCCGCAGGCGTTGACCGGGACGTCGACCGGGACCTGCACCGCGTTCCCCGAGCCGACGCCCGGCGAGTTCGCCGCCACGCCCTGGGCCTCGCTGCCGGCGGCATAGGCGTAGCCCGCCGTCGAGGCCAGCACACTGCCGGTGGCGACGGCAGTGAGGAGGCCCTTCTTAGCGACCTGTCGCAATTGACTCCCCTGACTTCTGTACTTGTCGGAATTCCCGACGAATCAATCCGCCGGTACTCCGGACAACGACGGCGGGCCGAGAAGGTTGAGCCGGACGGATGTATTTCCTCCGATCGAGTGAAGTCCTTAACAGTCCGTCGCATTGACGAGCGCCGGCCCGCGGACAAGGCCGCGCGGACACGACTGCGCCCCTGAGCCGCGGATCCTCGGCTCAGGGGCGCATCGGTCGACGGACCGTCATCGGCCGACCGTCATCGGTGGCGCGGTCGACCGGCCCGCGGGCCGGGACCGGCTCAGAAGTTCTGGCAGTTGTTGCCGAACGCCGGGTTCAGCAGCCCGATCACGCTGATGGTGTTGCCGCAGACGTTGACCGGCACGTGCACCGGGACCTGGACCAGGTTGCCCGACAGCACGCCCGGGGAGCCGACCGCCGCACCCTGCGCGGTGGCGCCGCCGTGGGCGGACGCCATACCCGCGCCGGCGAGCACCAGGCCACCGGCGGCGGCGGTGACAGCGGCGATCTTCTTGACCTTCATGGTTCCTCCTGGTCGATTCCGCAGCCGTTCTCGTGACTGCATATGGGTGAACGAGGGCGTGGCGAACGGGGTACGGAGGCGATCACCCATTCACTCTCAGCGGTGACAGCTCGCATATGTGATCGACGCAGAATTCCAAGCAGTATCGTTTCTTCAACCGCGTGTCGCGCTGTCCCAAATCATCCGCTCCGACAATGCGCACGGCCCGCCCCGGAGCACCGGGGCGGGCCGTCGTCGAGCAGCCGGGAGGCCGGCCGTTCAGCAGGCGTCGAGGAACCGGTCCAGCACCCGCACCCCGAACTTCAGGCCGTCCACCGGCACCCGCTCGTCCACGCCGTGGAACATTCCGGCGAAGTCCAGCTCCGGCGGCAGCTGCAGCGGCGCGAAGCCGAAGCAGCGGATCCCGAGGTCCTGGAAGGACTTGGCGTCGGTGCCGCCCGACAGGCAGTACGGCACCGCGCGGGCGATCGGGTCCTCCGCCCGCAGGGCCAGCTGCATGGCGTCCACCAGGGCGCCGTCGAAGGTGGTCTCGATCGCCTTGTCGGTGTGCAGGCTCTCGCGCTTCACCCGGGGGCCGAGCACGCTGTCCAGCTCGGCCAGGAACTCCTCCTCGTAGCCGGGCAGGAAGCGGCCGTCCACGTGCGCGGTGGCCTGGCCGGGGATGACGTTCACCTTGTAGCCGGCGCCGAGCATGGTCGGCTGGGCGGTGTTGCGCAGCGTGGTGCCGATCATCTTGGCGATGCCGCCGAGCACCCGGAGGGTCTCGTCCATGTTCTCCGGGTCGAGCTGGACCCCGAGCGCGTCCGAGAGCTCGTCCAGGAAGGCCCGGACGGTCTTGGTGATCCGCAGCGGGAACTTGTGCCGGCCGAGCCGGGCCACCGCCTCGCACAGCTCGGTGATGGCGTTGTCGTCGTTCTCCATCGACCCGTGCCCGGCCCGGCCCTCGACCGTGAGCCGCATCCAGTGCATGCCCTTCTCGGCGGTCTCCACCAGGTACAGCCGGACGTCGTCGTTGACCGTGAAGGAGAAGCCGCCGACCTCGCCGATCCCCTCGGTCACGCCCTCGAACAGGCCCGGGTGCTTGTCGACCAGGTGGCGGGCGCCGTAGGTACCGCCCGCCTCCTCGTCCGCGACGAAGGCCAGCACCAGGTCGCGCGGGGGCTTGCGGCCGGTGCGCAGCCGGTCGCGGACCACCGCCAGCGTCATCGCGTCCATGTCCTTCATGTCGACCGCACCGCGGCCCCACACGCAGCCGTCGGCGATCTCGCCGGCGAACGGGTCGTAGGTCCAGTCCGCGGCGTTGGCCGGGACCACGTCGAGGTGCCCGTGGATCAGCAGGCCGGGACGGGAGCGGTCCTCGCCCTCGATCCGCACCACGGTGGACGCCCGCCCCTTGGCCGACTCGATGATCGTCGGCTCCAGCCCGAACTCGGCCAGCTGCTCCGCGACGTACTCGGCCGCCTTGCGCTCGCCGGGGCCCGAGCCGTCCCCGTAGTTGCTGGTGTCGATCCGGATCAGGTCACGGCAGATCTCGGCGACCTCCGACTCCGCCGTCACCCGCGCGGCACCCGCCTGGTCCGCCCTCGACTCGCTCACGGTCACTCCTCGTCTCTGCGGCGTCTACGCAACCCGTGGCACTCCTGCTCACGACCCCCGGCCCGGCCGGGCACCACGGGCACCCTGCGGCCATCCTCCCCCGCCGGCCGCCCGCACCCAAGAGCGAATTTCCCGGCGCCGGGCGGGCGGCCGCCCGGGCGGGAACGGTTTTGGGTCCGCAAGCGGATCTTTGCTACAGTTACGGAGTCAGCGCGGCGGACAGCAGCGAGGACGACACACCCGGTCCGGGTGGCGGAATGGCAGACGCGCTAGCTTGAGGTGCTAGTGCCCTTTATCGGGCGTGGGGGTTCAAGTCCCCCCTCGGACAC